>JAKAZN010000065.1 GCA_021815835.1 Pseudomonadota bacterium | reverse complement strand
CCGGCCAGGGGCGAGCGCGCGCGGGACGAGATAGGAGCAGGTGCGGATGCGCGGTTGCAGATGCGTCCGCACGCCGCCGCCGCCCGCCGGCCCGCAGCAATAGAGGGCGCCGACTTCCTGCAGCGCGGCGGCGACGGCCTCGCGATCCGCGCCTCCCACCGCGAGCCGCACGCGCAGATCGTCGGCCGGGCTGTCCGGCAACGCTTCGCGCAGCGACCCGCCATCCCCGTCGAAGGCGCTGGTGGTGCCGATCACGTCGATGCGGCGGCGCAGATCGAGCCCGCGCATCGCCAGCCGCCGCGCGATGACATCGGCGGCCAGCCGCGCGCGGGCGAAGGCATTGGGACCGGCATAGGAAATTTCCGCCTCGCCGAGCCAGTCGCCGGCAAAGCCGGCAGTGACCTTCAGCCGCTCCGGCGGCGGATGGCCGCGCGCGCCGGTGACCGCGATCCGGTCGGCACCCGCGTCATGCAGGCCGACCTGGGTGATGTCGAGCGTGACATCGGGCGTCAGATAGGATGCGGGATCGTGGATTTCGTACAGGATCTGCTCGGTTACCGTGGCGCGGTCGATGCGCCCGCCGGTGCCGGGCGGCTTGGTGATGACGAAGCTGCCGTCGGCCGCGACCTCGGCGATCGGGAAGCCGATCGCTTCCGGCCGTGGGACATCCTTGAAGCCGGGATCGGCGAAGTAGCCGCCGCTGACCTGCGCGCCGCATTCCAGCAGATGCCCGGCGAGCGTCGCGGCCGCGATGCGGTCCCAGTCCTGCCAGTCCCAGCCGTAATGCGCGACCAGCGGCCCGACGACCAGCGCGGGATCGGCGACGCGGCCGGTGATGACCACGTCGGCGCCGGCGCGGATCGCCTCGGCGATCGGGCGGGCGCCGAGATAGGCGTTGGCGGCAATGAGCGTGCCGGGGGCGTGGGACAGGAGGCGGTCGCCCTCCCAGATTTCGGCGGTCGCCGGATCGAGCGCGTCCGTCACGTCATCGCCCTCGACCAGTGCGATTCGCAGGCGCGGCAGGCCCGCCGCAAGCGCGAGGTCCCGAACCAGCGCCGCAGCCGCGGGCGGATTGGCGCAGCCGAAATTGCCGACGATGACGATGCCGGCCGCCGCCGCGGGGACGAGGATCGGGCGGAGGAATGCGGCCAGCAGCGGCTCATACCCGGCGGCGGGATTGTCGCGGCGGGCCAGTTGCCCGAGAGCGAGGGTGCGTTCGCCGATCGTCTCGAAGACGATGGCACCGCCCTGGCCGTGCGCGGCGATCTCGGCGACGACCGGAATCGCCGCGTCCACCCGATCGCCGGAAAATCCTGCCCCGCTGCCGATGCGATACACCGTTTCCTCCCGTCCCGCAGTGGTATCGACCATATTATCGATAGTGTCAACGATGATTGAGCCGGGCTGGGCGATTGACTATCCTGTCATGGCAGGAGGTTCCCGATGGACATGCCCGAGCCGCCACCGCCGCACCCGCGAACGCGCGCGCCGGGCCAGTGGGAAGCGGTGTGCCGCGATCTGCAGCAGGCGATCATCCTGGGCCAACTGAAGCCGCGCGAGCGCCTGGTGGAGGACGAGGTGATCGCCCGCATCGGGGCGACGCGCCATGCGGTGCGCCGGGCGTTGGCCGAGCTGGAGCGGCTCGGCCTCGTCATCCGCCAACCGAATCGCGGCGTGCAGGTGCGCGACTACACGCTGACCGAGATCGAGGAACTGTACGAGATCCGCGCCTGCCTGGAACGGCAGGCGGCGATGCGGTTCCGCTTTCCCGTGCCCCCGGCGCTGATCGACGAGTTGCGGGCGATCGCCACGGCGCATGCCGCCGCCTCCAGCGCGCGGCATTTCGCCGACATTTTCGCGCTCAACAACCGCTTCCACGAAACGCTCTATGGCGCCGCGGGCAGCGCCGCACTGGCCGAGGCGATCCGGCGCTACACCTTCGCCACCCACCCGATCCGCAGCCGCGCCTTTCCCAGCGACGAGCTGCGGGAGGTTGCGATCCACGACCACTTCGCGATGCTCGACGCCCTGGTCGCGGCGGATTCCGCGGCGCTTGCCGCGCTGATCGCGACGCATATCCGCCGCCCGATGCAGTTCTACATCGCGCAGACCTTCATTGCGCCACGATAGGCAAGGTGGCGGCTGGCAACGGCCGCTGCCGGCTCGTATCGTCGGGTATCGCGGGCGCGGCCGGGTGGGAAGGCTGGGGGAGCAATGACGATGGGCACGGTTATGTCAACGCGTCGCGGCCTGCTGCGGGGCGCCGTTCCGGCGGCGCTGGCGGCCCCGATGCTCTGGACGCGGCGGGCGGCGGCGGCGCAGCAACTGATGGTGCGCACCCCCGGCGGCGCCTTCGACGAGGTGAAGAAGCGGACCGTCTATGCCCCGTTCCAGGAAATGACCGGCATCGAGATCGTGCCCGTTCCCTCGACCGCGGCGAAGCTGCTGGCGATGTTCAAGGCCGGGCAGGTGGATATCGACGTGATCGATACCGGGGACGACTCGCTGCTGGACCTGGAGCATGCCGGGGCGCTGGAGGCGATTCCCTACAAGGACTTCAAATACACCAATCCCGACGATATCGACCCCAGCGTGCGCATGGAGCATCAGGTCGGCTCGTTCGTCTATGCGTTCGTGAACGGCTTCAACACGACCGTCTATCCGGTGGGCAAGGAGCCGAAGACCTGGGCGGAGTTCTGGGACATCAAGGCATTCCCGGGGCCGCGGACGCTGGCCGACATGGCGTCCGGCGCGCCCAATCTGGAGATCGCGCTGATCGCCGACGGCGTGCCGATGGACAAGGTCTATCCGATCGACATCGAACGGGCGTTCCGGTCGCTGTCCCGCATCAGGCCGGCGGTGCCGAAGTTCTGGGATACCGGCGCGCTGTCGGCGCAGATGCTGAGCAACCGGGAGGCGGTGCTGGCGGTGATCTGGAACACGCGCGTGCAGGTGGCCGCGGCCGGCGGCGCCCCGGTGGCGCCGCAGTGGAATCAGAACCAGGTGCTGGCGCAGGCGTACGGAATCACCAAGGGCACGCCGAAGCTGGATGCGGGCGTGCGGTTCATCGACTACAGCCTCAGTCCCGCGGTGCAGGCCCGCTGGCTCGGCGCCTACAAGGCGATCCCGGTGAACCAGCAGGCCTATGCGCACACCGCGCCGGAGCTGATGGACCCGCAGACCAATTTGCCCTGGACCCGGTCGAAGGGGTTCCGCAACGATATCCGCTGGTGGTCCGCCAACCGCGCCAAGGTCGGCGCCCACTGGAACCGGTGGGTTCTGCAGTGAACGGCGCCCCCTTGCCCGACGGCAAGGGAGCGCTGGATCTGGACGGCCTGACCAAGCGCTATGGCGAGGAGCGGGTGGTGGACGCGGTCAGCCTCGGGATCCGGGCGGGTGAGTTCTTCTCCCTGCTGGGGCCGTCCGGGTCTGGCAAGACCACCACCCTGATGATGATCGCCGGCTTCGTCGCCCCGGACGGCGGCGCGATCCGGGTTGACGGCGCCGATCTGACGCGCGTGCCGCCGCAGCGGCGTGGGCTGGGGATGGTGTTCCAGAACTACGCCATCTTCCCGCATCTGAACGTGTTCGAGAACGTCGCCTTCCCGCTGCGCGCGCGGCGTGTCACGGAGGCCGAATTGCGGCCGCGGGTGCAGGCGGCGCTGGCGCTCGTGCGGCTGGAGCGGTTCGCCGAACGGTTCGCGCGGCAGCTTTCCGGCGGCCAGCAGCAGCGGGTGGCGATTGCGCGGGCAATCGTGTTCCATCCGCCGATCGTGCTGATGGATGAACCGCTCGGCGCGCTCGACAAGAACCTGCGCTACGACATGCAGGTCGAGATCAAGGACATCCAGCGCCGGCTCGGCATGACGGTGATCTACGTCACCCACGACCAGGAGGAGGCGGTCAACATGTCGGATCGCCTCGCCATCATGAATCACGGTCGGATCGAGCAGGTCGGGCCGCCGGGGGACGTGTATCAGCGGCCGCACAACGCCTTCGTCGCCCGGTTCCTGGGGGAGGCGAACCTGATCGCGGGCACGATCGACCGCGTCCACGCGGGCGAAGCGGCGTTGCGGACGGAGGACGGCACGCTGCTGCGGGGGAGCATCGACGGCCCACTCGAAGCGGGCCGCGCCGCGGCGCTGTTCGTCCGCCCGGAACAGCTCGCCCTGGGCGACGGCGGCGGGGAGAACCGGATGCACGGCACGGTGGCGCGGCGATCCTTCCTGGGCAGTACGGTCCGCACGCAGGTCGATAGCGGGCGCGGCGTGCATCTGCTGATCGACATGATCAACGCCGGGGCGATGCGGATGCCGGAACCAGGGAGCGCGGTCACGGTGTCATGGTCGCCCGCCTGCAGCCGCATTCTGATCGGATGAGCGGCATGCAGCCCGGCCGCATCCTTCCCCGCCCGCGCCGGCGATGAAGCCGCATCGGACCACCCTGCTGATGCTGCCGGCCTTCGCCATGCTCGGCTGCATCTTTCTGGCGCCGCTGGCCTGGTTCTTCGTCCACACGCTGCTCATCGACAGCGACCCGTCGGACCTGCGCGATCAGCTTGTCGCCGTACTGGCGTCCCGGGCCATGCTGCGGGCCATCGTCACCACCAACTGGATTTCCCTGCTGGTCACTGTCACCGTGCTGCTGCTCGGCTATCCGATCGCCTACTACCTGGCGAACCGCCGCGGGTTCCGCTTCACCCTGGTGGTGTTCTGCGTCATCGTGCCCTATTTCACCTCCATCATCGTGCGGACCTATTCCTGGATGGTGCTGCTGGGCCGCGAGGGGCTGATCAACCAGGCGCTGCGGGACCTGCATCTGATCTCCGATCCGCTGCCGCTGCTCTATAACCAGTTCAGCATCGTCATCGGGATGACGTATGTCCTGCTCCCCTACATGGTGCTGACCCTGTTCGCCGCGATGAAGGGGATCGATCGCAACCTGCTGCTGGCGGCGCGCGGCATGGGGGCGAGCGGACCGATGATCTTCCGGCGCGTCTATCTGCCGCTCAGCCGGCACGGGGTGATTTCCGGCGCGCTGATCGTGTTCATCCTGTCGATCGGCTTCTTCATCACGCCGGCGCTGATGGGCGGTCCGTCCGACGTGATGGTAGCGATGCTGATCGAACGGTCGGTGGAGATCACGCTCGACTGGCCGGGCGCCGCGGTCATGTCGCTGTTCCTGCTGTCGGTGACGCTGCTGCTGTACGCCGTCTATTACCGCGTCACGGATGTCCGCCGCCTGATGGGGACGGTCTGATGCGGCGCGTGCTGCCGACCTATGTCGGCCTGATCTGCCTGCTGCTGATGGCGCCGATCGTCATCGTGGTGATCCTGGCATTCAGCGGCCCGGGCTATCTGCAATTCCCGCCCAAGACCTATTCGCTGCACTGGTTCGCCCGGTTTCTCGGCGATCCGCAATGGCGGGCTTCGCTGTGGTTCAGCCTGATCATCGGCCTCATCGCCTGCGTGGTCGCGACGGTGGCCGGCTTCTTCGCCGCCTATGCCTTCGTGCGCGGCAGCGTCCGCGGCAAGAAGCTGCTGCTGTCGCTGCTGCTGCTTCCGATCATCGTGCCCACGGTGATCACGTCGATCGCGATGTATTTCCTCTCCGCGCGGCTGCATCTCGTCGGCAATCTGGTGTGGGTCGGCGTCTGCCACGCCGTCATCGCTTTGCCCGTGGTGCTGCTGATTCTGCTGTCCTCCCTGCAAGGGGTAGACGTGAACCTTGAACGCGCGGCGCTCAGCCTGGGGGCGGGCCATGTCCGCGTGTTCCTGCGCGTGGTGGTGCCGCTGGCCGCACCCGGCATCGTCTCGGCGGCGCTGTTCGCCTTTCTGGCGTCGTTCGACGAACTGATCATCTCGCTGTTCCTGACCGGGGTGCGCACGCAGACCCTGCCGGTGCGCATCTGGAACAGCCTGCATTTGGAGATCGAGCCGACCATCGCGGCGGTCAGCGCCTTCCTGATCGGCGTCACCGGGCTGGTGCTGCTGATCGACGGCGCCCTGCGCATGCGGCGACGGCCAGCGATGAAGCTGTAGCGACAAGGGGAGCGACAATGACTTCGGCCCGGCATGGAACAATGGTGATCGGCGCGGGCGTCGCCGGAATGTCCGCCGCACTCTACCTGCTGCGCGCCGGCGTGTCCGTGGCGGTGATCGACCCGCTGCCGCCGGGGGGCGGAGCATCCTTCGGCAATGCGGGGCTGCTGAGCCCGGACACCGCGGTGCCGATCGCCCTGCCGGGAATGCTGCGCAAGGTGCCCGGCTGGCTCACCGATCCGCTCGGGCCGTTATCAGTCAGGCCGGGCTATTTCCCGACCGCGCTGCCTTGGCTGCTGCGCTGGATCGAGGCGGGGCGGCTGCAACGGGTGATGGCGATTTCCGATGCGATGCGCGCGCTGCATCGCGAGGCGATGGACTGCTGGAAGGAGTTGCTGGGCGCCGGACGTTATGGCGAGCTGATCCGGCCCGCCGGCCAGGTGCATGTGTGGGAGGGCGACGCCGACACCGCCAACGCGGGCGTGGAACGGCAGGTGCGCGAACGGCATGGCATCAAAACCGAGCCGCTGACCCAGGATGACCTTCGGCAGATCTTCCCGGGCATCGCGCGGGAGGTGACGCGCGGGCTGCTGGTGCCGGGAAACGCCTACACCGTCAGCCCGCTGCGCAGCGTACGCGCGCTGGCGGAGCTGTTCCAGCAAGAAGGCGGCCTGCTCATCCACGAGCGTGCCATGAAGCTGATCCCGCAGGACGGCGGCGGCTGGATGGTGATGACCAACACCGCCAACCGGTTAGCGGACAATGTGGTGGTGGCAAGCGGCGCCTGGTCACGGCAACTGCTCGATCCACTGGGCGTCACGGTGGCGCTGGAAACCGAGCGTGGCTACCACGCGATGATCCTCGATCCTGAGGTGGTGCCGCGACTTCCGATCAGCAACAAGACCCGCGCCTTCGGCGTCACGCCGATGGAGGACGGGTTGCGGGTCGCCGGCACGGTGGAGATTGCCGGCCTCGATGCGCCGCCGAACGAGGCGCGGGCGAAAATCCTGGTGCAGCATGCGAAGCGGATGTTTCCCGGGCTGAGCGGCGCGAAAGTCAGCTATTGGATGGGGTTCCGGCCCTCGACGCCCGACAGCCTGCCGATCCTCGGTCCGGCGCCGGGCAGGCCCGGTCTGCATCTCGCGTTCGGGCACGGGCATTTCGGCATGACCGGCGGTCCGCCCAGCGGACGGCTGGTGGCCCGGCTGCTGACCGGCCAGCCGCCCGGCCTCGATCCGAAACCCTACGCCGCGCAGCGCTTCGGCTGACGACCGGGGCGCGCGACGGTGCAGCGGGAACGTCCCCGCACGTGCCCGCCTACCGGACCTCGTTCACGTAGCGATGGTCCTCCGTCCGCGCGCGATGCGTCGCCAGCAGACAGGGTTTGCCGGTCTGGTCGAAGCAAGTCTCCTCCATGACCAGCAGGGCGGCGGGATCGGGCAGCGCAAGAACGGCGCGATCCTCCTCCGTTGCGAGTTCCGCGCGCAGTTCCTCCCGCACCGCGGTGACGCGCACGCCCCAGCCTTCCAGCAGATAGAGATACAGCAGTTCCGGCAGCGAATCGGGCGCGTTCGGAAACCCCGGCACCAGCGCCGCCGGGATCCGGTACATGTCCAGCATGATCGGCCGTCCGACGATGCTGCGCCGACGATGAATGCGGATCACCGACGCGTCGGCAGCGATGCTCAGCCGCGCGGCATCCTCGGCGGCCGGCCGCTCCTCGCGCAGCAGCAGGGTCGCAACCTGCGTGCGCAGCAGCGCGCCGTCCGCCCCGTGCAGGCGGAAGTAGCGGAAGAAGAAGCGCAGCGAATGCTCGGGGCTGCGGCCGGTCACCACCGTGCCGACGCGTGGGCGGCGGGTGAGCATGCCTTCGGCCACCAGGG
>JAKAZN010000064.1 GCA_021815835.1 Pseudomonadota bacterium | reverse complement strand
CATCGCCTTCGGCGCGCCGACCTTGCGGCTCAAGGGGGACTATCTGGCGATCGTCACGCTCGGCTTCGGCGAGATCGTGCCGATCGTGGTCCGCAACTGGGCCAGCCTGACCAATGGCGCCGCCGGTCTGAACGGCGTGGCGGCGCCGCATCTGGCGGGATACAATTTCGGCGTGAACGCCACGCCCTATTACTACGTGGCGATCCTGCTGGTGGGTTTCCTGGTCTTCGTCAGCATCCGTCTGCGGGATTCGCGAATCGGCCGTGCCTGGATGGCGATCCGCGAGGATGAGATCGCCGCCGGGGCGATGGGGGTCAATCGCACCCGCTTCAAGCTGCTCGCGTTTGCCACCGGCGCGGCCTTCGCGGGTGCGACGGGCGTGTTGTACGTGGCAAAATTGCAGACCGCGACGCCGGACATGTTCGGATTCCCGGTTTCGGTGATGATCCTGGTGATGATCGTCTTCGGCGGCATCGGCAGCGTCTGGGGCGCGGTGGCGGGCGCCTTCTTCCTGCAATTGCTGCAATCCTGGTGGCTCGAGGATCTGACCGGCTGGCTCAACAGCCTGGGCCGGCTGGTGGGGAACCGCTGGTTGGAACATCTCGACCTGGTGCCGTCGATCGAACTGATCTTCGGCTTCATCCTGGTGTTCATGATGCTGTACCGGCGTCAGGGCCTGATCCCGGCCTATCGCCCGCCGGCGGCCCTGAGCTTCGAGCAGCAGCACGCGGTGGTGCAGCGCGATTTCGGCGAGCTGAAACTGCCGGGTCTGGGCGGGGAGGCGCGTGGCGGCGCGGCGGTGCTGGACGTGCGCGGCGTGACGGTAAAATTCGGCGGACTGGTGGCGCTGAACGCGGTCGAGCTGGAGGTGCCGCAAGGCGGCGTGGTCGCGGTGATCGGGCCGAACGGGTCAGGCAAATCGACCTTGTTCAACGTCATCACCGGGCTGGTGCCGGCCGATTCCGGCAGCATCGGCTTTCGCGGCGAGGAGATTCTCGGGCTGCACGACTACCAGATCCTGGCCAAGGGGATCGCGCGCACCTTCCAGAACATCCGCCTGTTTCCCAACCTGACCGTGCTGCAGAACGTGCTGGTGGGTCAGCACGCGCGGCTGCGAACGGGCGCGCTGTCCGCGGTCATCCGCCCGCCCGGCACGCGGCGGGAGGAACGCGATGCCGACGACTGGGCGATGGAGATCCTGGCGATCTTCGGCAACCGCCTGACGCCGCGCGCCGGCCAGGCGGTCAGCGGCCTGTCCTATGCCAACCGCAGGCGCACCGAGATCGCGCGCGCGCTGGCGTCCCGCCCGAAACTGCTGCTGCTCGACGAACCAACCGCCGGGATGAACCCGGCCGAAACGCTGGAGCTTGCCGAGCAGATCAAGGGATTGAAGGAACTCGGCCTGACGGTGCTGCTGATCGAACACAAGCTCGATGTGGTGACGCGGCTGGCCGACACCGTCTATGTGCTGGACCATGGCGAGGTGATCGCCAAGGGCACGCCCGACGAGGTGCGCCGCAACGAGGAGGTTTTGCGCGCCTATCTCGGCCGCAATGCCCAGGCCGCGACCGCAGGCGTCGCCGGGGAGACCGGCGATGCTGCTTGAGTTCAAGGAGATCGACACCTACTACGGCGACCTGCACGTCCTGAAGAAGGTCAATTACGAGATCGAACAGGGCGAGATCGTCTGCCTGCTCGGCGGCAATGCCTGCGGCAAATCGACCACCATGAAGACCATCATGGGCGTCGTGCGCCCGGTGCGCGGCACGGTGATCTTCGACGGCAAGCCGATCGAGAAGCTTCCCACCGCCGAGCGGGTGAAGCGCGGCATCGCCCCGGTGCTGGAAGCGCGACGGCTGTTCGCGCGGATGACGGTTTTCGAGAATCTGGAGATGGGCGCCTATCTGCGCTCCCGCGGTCCCGAATTCGATGAGGATCTGGAACGGGTCTATACGCTGTTCCCGCGCGTGAAGGAGCGGCGCAACCAGATTGCCGGCACGCTTTCGGGGGGCGAGCAGCAGATGGTGGCGATGGGCCGCGCGCTGATGGCCCGGCCGCGGCTGATCTGCATGGACGAGCCCTCCATGGGGCTGTCGCCGATCTTCGTCGAGCAGGTGTTCGAAATCATCCAGACCATCAATCGCCAGGGCACCACCATTTTCATGGTGGAGCAGAACGCGAACATGGCGCTGTCCATCGCGCATCGCGCCTATGTGCTGCAGACCGGCCAGGTGGTGCTGTCGGGCAGTGCCGCGGAATTGCGCAAGAACCCGCTGATCCGCGAGGCCTATCTGGGCGAGATGCAGGTCCCCGCCGCCTAGTGCTTGGTGACGCTGACCCGCCCCGTCTCGTCGACATGCGCGCAGAACGTGCCGTCGCTGTTGCAAAGCTGGATTTTCGCCGGCGCGTCGCCCTCGTCGGCGCGGGCCTTCAGGATGCCGGCGTTCTGCGCGACCAGCAGCGCCAGCGCGCCGGCGATGATCGTCAGGACGATCCGCGTGTAGAGGTCCATGCCGTGCTCTCCTGACCATGCGATCCCGTCGCGGGAAGGCGGAGCGCCGACGCTATCGGATCGGATCGGAAAGACAAGGCGCCGGCGCCCCGCTTGACTTGTGGCCATGGCGTCCCGTACTCCCGGGACGCGCCGCACCGGCATTGCGATGAAGCCCGCTCCGTTCCGCTATCACCTGGCCACCGATCTGCCCGATGCCCTGTCCGCGCTGGCGGAGCCGGACGCGAAGCTGCTCGCCGGCGGGCAGAGCCTGATGCCGATGGCGAATTTCCGCCTGCTGCGGCCGTCCGTTCTGATCGACATCAACCGCGTCGCCGGGCTTGGCGCGCTGGCGCAACAGCCGGGAGGGATCCGCATCGGCGCGCTGTCCCGCCACGCCACGATCGAGACCGCGGCGCTCATCGCGCGGGCGCATCCGATCCTTTCGCACGCGATGACCCATGTGGCGCATCCGACCATCCGCAATCGCGGCACGATCGGAGGGAGTCTCGCGCATAACGATCCGGCCGCGGAATGGCCCATGCTGGTCCTGCTGCTGGACGGGGCGCTGACCCTGGCCTCCCGTCGTGGCGCGCGCGTTGTGGCGGCGCGGGATTTCCTGACCGGTCCGCTCGCCACGGCACTGGCGCAGGACGAGATGGTGATTGCGATCGATCTTCCCGACTCGCCGCCCGGCACCGGTTGGGGATTCGCCGAAATCGCGCGTCGGCACGGCGATTTCGCACTGGCGGCAGTCGGTGTGACGTTGCGCGCCAAGGACGGTTGCATCGCCGATCCGCGTATCGCGCTGACCGGTGTGGGGGACACGGCGTTGCGCGCCGGCGCGGCCGAGGCGATCCTGAACGGGCAGCGCCCCGACGCGGTGGTTGTCGCCGCCGCGATCGCCGCAATCCGCGACGTGCTGCACCCGATGACCGATCTCCATGCCTCCGCCGCCTATCGCCGCCATTTGGCGGGCGTGCTGGCGGCACGGGCGATCCGCGACGCCTGGCGCCGCGCTGGCGGGGAAGCATGATCGAAACCCACGCAATCACCGTGACGGTCAATGGGGTGGCCGGGCGCCATACCGTGGAGGACAGGCTGCTGCTCAGCGATTTCCTGCGCGGCACGCTGGGCCTGACCGGCACGCATGTGGGTTGTGAACAGGGCGTCTGCGGGGCTTGCACGGTGCTGCTGGACGGGGTCAGCGTTCGATCCTGCCTGACCCTTGCGGTGCAGGCGGACGGCGCGCTCGTCGATACGGTGGAGGGCCTTGGCGAGATGGATGCACTCTCCCCGCTGCAGGAATTGTTCCGCACCTACCACGCCTTGCAATGCGGGTTCTGCACGCCCGGATTCCTGATGACCTGCGTCGATCTGTTGCGTACCCGTCCGCTTGCCAGCGAAACGGAACTCCGCGAGGCCATGTCGGGCAATCTCTGCCGCTGCACTGGGTGCACCAACATCGTCCGCGCGCTCGCCGCCGCCGTCGCCGCGCGCGGTCCCTTGAAAGTCCCCGCGCCATGAAGCTGCATGCACTCCCCGCCGGCCGCCTGCGGATGCGCGAATCCGTCTTCCGTCCGGAAGCTCCTCGGGACGCCCTGATCGATCTGCCCGTCGGCGCCTTCCTGATCCGCCATCCGCTGGGCAATGTGCTGTTCGATACCGGTTGCCATCCCTCGGTCGTCGAGGACGCGCCGGCGCGCTGGGGCGGACTCGCGCGATTGATGGTCCCGATCTTCACGGAATCCGAGGCGTTGCCCGCGAGCCTCGCCACCACCGGTCTGGGCCCCGAGGATATCGATGTCGTCGTCTGCTCCCATCTCCACCCCGACCATTGCGGTTGCAACGGGATGTTCCGCCGCGCCACCCTGATCTGCCACGCGGCGGAGCGCGAAGCCGCGCGCGCCCCCGATGCCGCGGCCAAGGGCTACATCGAAGCCGATTGGGACCAGGGCTTGCCGGTGGAGGAGATCACAGGGCCGCGCGATCTGTTCGGCGACGGACGCGTGCTGTTGCTGCCCATGCCCGGCCATACGCCCGGGTCGGTCTGCGCGCAGGTCACCCTGGATCGCGACGGCGCGTTCCTGCTGGCGTCGGATGCCGTGAGCCTGCGCGATCATCTCGATCGCGACTTTACACCGCGCAACACCTGGAACCACGATCTTGCTCGCGCCTCGCTTGCCGAGATCCGCCGGTTGCAGTCTGGCGGCGCGCGCGTGGTGTGTGGCCATGATGCGCGCGACTGGCGGGATTTGCGCACCGGCGCGGCGTTCTACGCATGACATTCGCGGAAGCGCGGCCCCGTTTCGTCGGCGCGCCGATCCGCCGACTGGAAGACCCGCGCCTGCTGACTGGCCATGGCAGCTTCACCGACGATCATGCGCCCCCGCGCTGCGCCCATGTCGCGTTCCGCCGCGCCGATCACCCTCATGCACGGATCGTCGCCGTCGACACCGAAGGGGCCGCCCGAGCCCCCGGTGTGATCGGCGTCTTCACCGCCGCCGATCTGGCGCCGCTGGTCCGTCCGCTGCGCGCGACATCGCGCATGAAGGAGTATCACGCGACCGAAATCCTGGCCCTTGCCAGCGACATCGTGCGCTATGTCGGCCAACCGGTCGTCGCCGTCCTGGCGGACAGCCGGTATATGGCGGAGGACGCCGCCGAACTGCTCGATATCGCCTATGAACCTCTGCCCGTCGCAACCAGCCCGGCCGAGGCCGTCGCCCCCGGCGCCGCGCTGCTGCATCCCGAAGCTGGCACCAATGTCCTGCTCACGCGCGCTTTCACCCGTGGCGACATCGACGCGGCCTTCGCCGCGGCTTCGGTGACCGTCAGCGGAACGTTCCGCCTCGGGCGCAAGACGCCGGCCGCGCTCGAGAACCGCGCCTGCCTGGCGGAATGGGACCACGCGCGCCGCGCGCTGACAATCCACGCCGCCACCGGGATTCCGGGCGTGCTGCGCGACGCGCTGGCCGAATGCCTCGATCTGCCCGGCACCCGCGTGCGCGTGATCGCGGGCGACGTGGGCGGCAGTTTCGGCGGCAAGGGATCGGTCTATCCCGAGGAGCTTGCCGTCGCCGCGCTGGCGCGCAAGCTCGGCCGGCCGGTGAAATGGACCGGCGACCGTATGGAAGACCTCACCGCCACCTCCCAGGCCTTCGACGAAATCGTCACGGCCGAACTCGCGTTGGCGGCCGACGGCACCATGCTAGGTCTGCGCGCCGACGTGCTGGGCGATATCGGGGCCGGTTCGATCTATCCCTGGACCGCGGCGCTTGAGCCAGTCCAAGTGGTGAGCTTTCTTCCCGGGCCGTATCGCATTGCCGCCTACGCGGCGCGGGTGCGCGGCGTGGCGACGCCGAAATCCCCCACCGGCCCCTATCGCGGCGTCGGTCGCCCGGCCGCCACCTTCGCGATGGAGCGGCTGGTCGATCTGGCCGCCGCGCGTCTCGGCCTCGATCCGGCGGAATTGCGCCGGCGCAACCTGGTGACGGCGGAGGAATTCCCCTACCGCACCGGGTCGGGCCTGATCTGGGATCGTGCCGGATTTCAGGAATCTCTCGCTGCCGCCTGCGATGCCGGGAACTACGCCGCGCTGCGCGAAGAACAAGCCATCGCCCGCGGCGCGGGACGCTGGTTCGGCATCGGGCTCGCCACCTATGCCGAGCTCACCGGCATCGGCTCGCGTATCGCCGTGGCGCCGGGCATGCCGATCAACACCGGCACCGAAACATCATCGATCCGCATCGATGCCACCGGCGCCGTCACCGCCGCCTTCGGCATTGCCGCGCACGGTCAGGGGCTGGAGACGGCGCTGGCCCAGGTGGTGGCCGACGCGCTCGGCTGCCGGATCGAGGATATCGCCATCCTGCAGGGCGATTCCGCGCTGGTGCCCAGCAGCACCGGCACCTACGCCTCCCGCAGCGCCGTCATCGCCGGTGGCGCGGGCGCGCTCGCCGCGCGTGAGGTCCGGCGCAAGCTGCTGCGCGCCGCCGCGCTGCTGCTGGAAGTCGCGGAGGCCGATCTGGACGCAACCGACGGCATCGTCCGCGTCGTCGGCACCGATCGTTCGTTGACCTTCCGCGAGATTGCCCGCGCCGTCTATTCCGAGATGGGCCGCATCCCGCGCGACCGGCGCGAGGATCTCGCCGCCAGCGAGACATACGATCCCTATCTCGGCACCGCCGCCTGCGCCACCCATCTCGCCGTGGTGGAGGTCGATCCGGAAACGTATCACATAACGATCCGCGCCTATTACGTCGCCGAGGATTGCGGGCGGATCATCAATCCCCTGATCGTCGACGGCCAGGTTCAGGGCGGCGTCGCCCAGGGCATCGGCGCCGCGCTGCTGGAAGACGTGGTCTATGACGGGGCCGGCCAGATCCTGACCGCGAGCTTCGTCGATTACCTGCTGCCCACCGCGGCCGAGATCCCCCCCATCGGCATCACCCATCTGGAACTGCCGCCGCCCGACAACCTGCTCGGCGTACGGGGCATGGGGGAGGGGGGCACGATCGGCGCGCCGGCCGCGATCGCCAACGCGGTGGCCGATGCGCTCGGCCTCGCCATCACCGACCTTCCCATCACGCCGGACCGCCTGTTCCGCCTGCTCGCCTCGGGAGAGACCGCATGAAGCTCGATCTGCATGGACGCACCGCCCTGGTCACCGGCGGCGCGCATGGCGTGGGGGCGGCGATCGTCCGCGCGCTCGCCGCCGAGGGCGCCGCGGTCGCGATCAACTACCACCGTTCGGCGACCGAGGCCGACGCGCTGGCTGCCGAGATCGCCGCCGCTGGTGGCCGGGTGCGCGCCTTTCGGGCCGATGTGGGCGACAGGGAGGCGGTCGATGCGATGGTGGCGGACGTCGTGGCCCAGTTCGGATCGATCGATATCGTCGTCAACAATGCCGGTGTCGCGCGCCGCCAGCGTTTTCACGAAACCACGTCCGCGGACTGGAGCGCGCATATCGCCGCCGGACTGCTGGGTCCGGTGCACACCGCGCACGCCGCCCTGCCGCACATGATGGCGCGCAACTGGGGGCGGCTGATTGCGTTCGCCGGCGACAGTTCGCGGGTGGGCGAGGCCGGGCTCGCGCTGGCCGCCGCCGCGCGGGCGGGCGCGATCGCGCTGATGAAGTCACTGGCGAAGGAATACGGCCGCTACCACGTGACCGCCAACGCGATTTCGCTCGGGCTGGTGGAGACCACGCATATCGACCCCGCGTGGCTGGCGGAAAATCGCGAAAAGATTCTTCGCAACTACCCGATCCGCCGCCTCGGCGCGCCCGAGGATGTGAGCCCGCTGGTCACGTTACTGGCGTCCGATTCCGGAGCCTGGATCACCGGCCAGGTGATCAGCGTGAACGGCGGGTTCAGCATGGTCTGAGCACCGGAGGGCCGAGGATGATCCGCACCGACCTGATCGCCCCGATCGGCGAACTGCTCCGCCGCCAGGCCGTCGCGCGCGGCGAGCGGATCGCCTACGAAGACGCGCGCCGCG
>JAKAZN010000063.1 GCA_021815835.1 Pseudomonadota bacterium | reverse complement strand
CCGTGATGATCTCGATCCTGCCGTCCGCCATCCGCCTTACCCCCGACCTTACGTAGCGCTCTACGGTCGGCACTCTTCCCCATGCTCACGGTGTTGGGCAGGCGGGGCTGACCGGACGCTTACCCCGCGAGCACGCCGGGGTCCGGACCAGCCTGGGTGTGGACGCCGCGCTCGCGCTCGCGGAGCACATCGCTTACAGTGGCGTCATGGCTGGTCTTACGCGATCCCGTCCCGAGTTGCTCGAGGTGCTACGCGCGCATGAGGCGGAGCTGCGGGCGCGCGGCGTCGAGACGCTGACCTTGTTCGGATCAGTGGCGCGTGGCGACACCACTGGCGCTTCGGATGTGGATTTGGCGGTGCGTCCCGGGGTCGGGTTTTCCGCCGGCGGATTCGATCATTTCGGCCGACTGGACGCGCTGCGCGATCGCCTGAGCGCTTTGTTGGGTTGCGACGTCGACCTCGTCGAGGAGACGGCCGCGCGCCCGCGTCTGCGGCACGTGATCGAACAGGAAGGTGTACGTGCCTTCTAACCGGCCGGTTACGCGCTTTCTGGATATCCTGGACAATATCCGGCTGATCCAGGGCTACATTCAGGGCATGGATCGTGCGGCGTTCGAGGCCGACAGCCGCACGCGTGACGCGGTGGAACGTTGTCTCGAGCGGCTGAGCGAGGCGGCCAGCAAGCTGGGCGCGCAGGCTGACGAACTGGCACCGGGCCTGCCGTGGTCGGCGGTCAGGGCGTTCGGCAACGTCCTGCGCCATGCTTACGACCAGGTTGATCCGGCGCGTATCTGGGAGATCGCAACCGGCGATCTGCCGCGGATGGCGGCGGCGGCCGAGGCGGCACTGCAGCGTCTCGACAAAGTGCAGGACCCGTAGCCGTCGCGGGCCTACAGCACGCCGGTGAGCGAATGTCGCTCGAACAGGTCGCCGAGCTCCCGGTACCCGCCGAGCACGTCGAAGCTCTTGTGGCGGCCGAGCCGCTTCAGTTTGGCTGGATGGACGCCGGCGATCCCGGCCGCGCAGACCGCCCATAGGCGGGCGGGCGCGGCCCCCCTGGCGGCAAGTTGCGCCTCACTTATCAGGTGCGCGATCGCCGCCTCGGCCTGTTCCCGGCGACCCTCGATCGTGCTTGCCATCCGCTCCCGCGCGTCCCGGGCGCGCCGTTCAGCCGCGCGGCATCAAGTCGAGCCCATAGATCTTGTGCAGCAGATTGAGCAGCGCCGCGCGAGCGTCCGGCGCATCGCGCGGCACGCGGCGTTTGCGCAACGACAGCGGCGCGTCGCCGGGCTGCGGGGCGGCCCGCACGGTGAATGCGTCGCTGCTGTTCAATGTGCTGATGGCGATCGCCAGCCGATCGGCGAGCGCCGGCTCCGCCGAGACCAGTCGCAGGTGCTGCTCGGCATCGATGGCGATCACGCCAGCCGGAACCGCATCCGTCTCGCCCGGGGCGCTATACGTGACCTGGAAGATCGCGGCATCCGTCGATGCGTTCGTCATCGTCACTTCTCCTGTTTGCCCGTCGACTTGTTGGCCTTGATCGCCAGTTGCAGATCGGAATAGGCGAACGTTCCTTGGGTCTCGGCATCCACTTCCAGAGGCTGCGCTTCATACATGGCTTGATCGACGCTCGGCGGCAGGTAGCCCTGTTCCGGCTTGTTCACCATGAACATCAGCACCTGCGGGTACAACGGATCGCTCTCGCTCAACTCGCCGGCGACCAGCTTCTTCACCAGCATATCCTGCTGGGCATGGAACGTCTCATGCAGGATGCTGATGAAGGCCTCGTTCGGGTCGCCGATCGCGTCCGCATGCGCGTTCAACACGATCTTCGGTGGACCGTCGGTCCATTCGCAACCGCCGCACTCAATGCCGGTGTCGTCCTCGGGTTTCAGGTAGGTGGACACCGCGACCGGCGGCAGGCCCAACACCTCGAGTTGCGCGTCAGAAACCTTCTTGAGCAGGTCGCGGACCTTGTTCTGGTCGGCGATGATCTTGGACCATTCGTTGTCGATCACGTTGCCATCCTTGTCGAACAGCTTATCGACCTCGGTGATCTGGGCCACTTTTTCGGCGATCCTGGCGCGCTGGCTGCTGCGCTCGTCCAGGAACGCTCGCTGCGGCGGCGCCCTGCCGTAAACGACACAGAGCTGGTCAAGCGCCTCGCCGCTGGTCGGCGGGCCGGCGGCACACAGGCGGAAAGCGAGCGCCGCCTTGTCCACCATGTTCATGTCGGCCCAGTCTTTTTCGGTCAGCTTTTTGACATCGGCTATGGCACCGCGCACGATCTCCGCGCGCTCGCTGTCGTCCGGGTTGGCTGCGGCCTCGAACTTCGTCAACGCGGTGTCAACGGCCGCGCTGGCCTCCAATGCGCCGATCCCGTCCTGCGCGCCGATCAGGCCGTCGAGCTTACTCTTGTCCACGAGGTAGCCGGCGCGCAGCTTGACCGCCTCGACCTTGGCCGGCTTGGCGTCCTGCTTGGCAGCGAAGCGCAGATCGTAGGCGCTCGCCACGGTCCTGGCCGCCGCCACGCAGACGGTGCCCAGGTCGCGCTCCGTCGTCTCCTGCTCGTTCAGAGCCATGGCCCCTTTCGGCCAATCCTCCGGCGACGCTCCGCACGCAAGGCTGGCGCCGTCCCGGGCCGACCTGACAGTCTGCAGTGCACTCGCGACCGGTCCTGGCACCACAACCAGCCTCCCGATGCGTTCCTCGATCTTGGCGAGACTCTCGTTGAGCTTGCCTTGCCGCTCCAGCGCGGCGTCGCGCATCCTTTCGCGCTCGGCGCCAACCGTCCCAGCCTGGACGAGTGCTGCCTGTAACTTGGTCGAAGCGTCTTTGTAGTCCCGGCGTTCCGCCGCTTGGCCAGACTCGGTGAGCAGCTGTTCCATCGCCTCGCGCGCGGATGTGGCGGTGGCATTGATCGCGGCATAGCTGCGCGCCGTCGCGATGGCCTCCGTGGCCTGGCGGAATTCCTCCTCGTACTTGGCCTTGGACGGGTCCTCGCCGGGAGCATCGATGTCGAGCACCCGCTTGAGCCAGGCGGCACACTCGTTGCGATCCGGCATGCTCCCTCCTGGTGCTCAGACTAGATCGGATGGTCCAGGCCGCGCCGCAACACGGGACCGGTCCGTCTCGCCGCGCGCACGACAAGCCGCCCGCAAAGGCGGCGGTCGCCAAGGGCGACCACCCCGGAATGACAGTTCGAGCCGATCCGCATGAGGGACCGGAATGCCCCATCGCGTCAATCCGCCCCGGTCAAAGGAGATCCGGACGCCGTTCCCCGCCCGCTGCCGAACGGCCCGCCGCACCGCCGCGCGCACGTCCCGCCCGGCGCAGACCCCGCAATCCGGCCGAAGATGAGGCAACGGTCAACCTGACCGGTACACCCGGCTACCGGCGCGGGCAGCGGATGTGTACCGGACACCAGCCCGTCGAGCGGCGGGTGAAGGAACCGTTGCCGCGAGGGGGTACCTTTCACGCTGGCAGCCCCGCAACGGTACACGCGGATCGGCTCGTGGGTACGGAAATCACCACCCGCGGCTGCGACTCATGCAATGCGGGCCAGCAGTGGCATTGCTGCATACAACACCAAGCCGACCGCAATAACGCCGGCGATTCCTGCCGCGCACACCGCCCACATGCGTGCATGCGCGGCTCCCCTGGCGGCAAGAAATGCCTCATGTACCAAATGCGCGATCGCCGCCTCGGCTTGAGCCCGGCCGCCCTCGATCGTGCTTGCCATCCGCTCCCGCGCGTCCCGGGCCGCGCCGTCGAGGCCGCCGGCGACCGCCGCGGCGATCCGGCGGCCGAGTTCGCCATCCGCCGCGTCGAGCAGCTTGCCGACCTCGCCCTCCAGAGCTTTCCGATGACCGGTCAGTTCCCGCGTGAAGCCACGGAACTGCTCATCCATGAGCCCACGCGCCCGGTCCAACTGATCCGAGAGGATCAGATCGTTGAGGAACGCGACCACCAGGACCGGGTCCTTGGCCGAGATTTTGATGCCGTGCTTGGTTGCGAGCTCGGCGATCAGATCGTCCGGCGTCACAGCACCGCCGCCATCTTGGCGAACAGGTCGCGGCGGACCATCGAGAACCGCTGCCGTTCCATCACGTTGAAGGCCGATCCGTCCACGGCGGCCTTGAAGCTCACCCGCTTGCGCCGGAGATCCTGCAAGTCGCGCGCGAAGAGGTCGCTCGCCGGGGCGGGGAGGGGGACGATCCCGGAAACCCGGTCCTGGACCTTCCGATAGATGGCGGTGCGCTCGAACTCGACGCCCTCGATATCGACCTGGCCGTGCAGGGCGTTCAGCCAGACGATCGCCTTCACGCCGGCGGGCAGCGCCGCCATGATCTGCGCGAACCCATCCGCCGTCTCGCCGACCGCATCGCCGCCGGCGATGATGATATGGACGAAGACCTGCTTGCCGGCGCCGAGCAGGACCTCGAAGACGCCCGACTGCGCGATGTAATTCATCAGGGGGATGAAGGTGGTCGCACCGTTGTCGATGACCGCGCTTGCGCCGGCATCGAGCATCGCGATCATCATGCCGTCGAATGCCTTGGCGTTGATCGCCGAGCCCTCAAAGAGCTCGACCCGCCGCACCCCGAACTCGGTGTAGCTGGCGAAGGTCGGGTTCACGGGGTCGGTATCGAAGCAGCGGAGATCGGCGATCCGCTCGCCCAGGAACTCCGCGACGAGGGTGGCGACGAACGACTTGCCGACCCCGCCTTTGCCCTGAATGACGAAATGCACCTCATTCTTCCGGTGCGTTGTCTCCATGGGCGAGGCGCTTGAGATCGGGGATTCGGGCGGTGAAGACGGGCTTGGGCGCGGGGTCGTCGGCGATGCCATGCTTCTCTCTCCATGCTTTCGAGCCCTTCGGCGGTTCCTTGGTCGGCTCCGGCGCCTGGGGCTCTGACGGCACGGGAGCGGATGGGGGAGGGGCGGCCGACGGGGCGCTAGCGCCGCTCGCGCCAGGTGCTCCGATCGCGAGCCGGCGGGGCAGACGCCCGCCGCGCGATCCTGCGGTGTTGGTGATCTCCCGGGCGACGTGGACCCGGAAACGCTCATAGGAGGCCGGGATACGCGCCTTGTGGCGCTGGTAGATGGCCGTCAGGGGATGTCCCTCGGCGAGCTCACGGGCGATGATGTCCCGGAGCGCCCGGACGGCCACCCGGGCTGCGCCCCAAACATTCGGCGGTGTCGTCTTTGCCATGACCCACCAATAGCATCTCGGCGGCGGACTCTCAATCAAAACCACGGGAGCATCATGTATATCGACTGGGGAAACGCGTGAATTGCATGTATATCCGGCGTTCTGCCGCCCGATATGGCCTCTATGTGAGATCTACACGGTGCTTCAGTTATTTTCCTCTTGGAGTTTGATGGCAAGTTGGGCGTTTGCATACACAAACGCGGTATGGCTTACTCGCCCCTGCGGGGTTCGACGCGAGGGCCGCGCTGCGCGCGGAGGGCCGCCAGGGCGGCCCGATGACGCCAAGGAAGAGGCGACTGAACGATGGACGAGGCGGCCGAACCGGCGGGTGAGGACGGCAAGGAAGAGGGCGAGGCGGAACCTCGCCGGTACCGTCCGCGTTCGGAGGGCGGCAGCCGGCGCGACCATGTGCTGCCGGCGATCCGGGTGACGGCCGCCGAGCGCGCCGCGATCGAGGCCGGGGCCGAGCGGGTGCAGATGAGCACCGCGTCGTACCTCCGGGCGCTCGGCCTCGGCCACGATCCGCCGAGCAAGGTTGACCTCCGCGCCATCCACGAGCTCGGCCGGCTGCGCGCCGACCTCGGCCGACTCGGCGGGTTGCTGAAACTGTGGCTGACCGACAGGGCAGGGGAGGGGACCGAGGCCCGTGAGGTGTCGCGCGTGCTCGCCGAGATCGAGCAGCGTCAGGTCGAGATCGAGGCCGCCGTGGTGCGACTGTGATCGCGAAGATCGTCCCGACCCCGAAAGGCGGCGGCCGGTTCGGCAACCTCGGCGCCTATGTGGCGGCCGGCCGGCGCCGGGCCGCCGGTCTGGGTCCGGAAGGGCAGGGGGCGGAATGGTCCCGGCTGGGCAGCTATGTGCTCGACCAGGCCCACGGTGGGGAGAAGGTCGCGGCATCCTGGACTCGGAATCTCGGGTCGGAGGATCTGGCGTGGGCGATCAAGCTGGTGGAGGCGACCCAGGCCCTTGCCCGCCCGGGCGCCGGCGGGAAGGAGGGCAAGACACTGCATATCGTGGTGTCGTTCGCGCCAGGCGAACGGCTCGACGTGGACACCATGAAGGAGATCGAGGAACGGCTCACCCGGCGGCTCGGGCTTGAGGACCACCAGCGCATCGGCGGCATCCACCACAACACCGATTGCTGGCACATGCACGTCGCGATCAACAAGGTTCACCCCGAGACGCTGCGCACGGTGACGCCCTTCCAGTCGCGCACCAAGCTCCGTGCCCTTTGCCGGGAGATTGAGCAGGAGCACGGCCTCACCCGGACGAGGCTGACCCAGGAGGCCGAGCGGTATCTCTCGGAAGGCGCGACCAGGATGGAGGCCCACGACGGCCGCGAGAGTTTCATCACATGGGCGCGGGCGAAGGCCCCGGTGCCGCTACTTGCGGCCCGGGACGCTGGCCAGGGGTGGCAGGCTGTCCACGAGGCGGCGGCCCGCCTCGCCCTCGAAATCAAGCCGCGCGGCGCCGGTCTGGTCGTCAGCCCTGCCGGCGTGACGGGCTACGGCATCAAGGCCAGCGCGATCGACCGCGGGCTCGGCATCAAGACGATGACGGACCGCCTCGGCGCCTATGAATCGCCCCAGCCCGGGCGCGAACTCCCCGCGGCGGAGGACCGCTACACCAACGAACCCCTGCAGAAGGGGGCGGCGACCAAGGCGCTGTCAGCGGCGTTCGAACGGGCGCGGGCGGAGGCCCTCGCCGAGCGCGATGCCGCGTTCAAGGCGATGCAGGCCGAACAGGGCGACTATCGCGCGCGGCTCGACGCATGGGCCGCCGGCGAGCGCGAGCGCATCCGGCGCGGCCCGTTCGCGGCCTTCGATCCCGACAAGTACGGCAAGCTGCGCGAGGTCAGCGCGCAGCGCCGGAAGCAGCTGACGGAAGCCAGGGAGTCCCGCCGCAAGGCGGGCGAGGTGATCCGGGCACGGCATCAGATCCCCACCTGGCAGAGATTCCTTGAGCAGAAGGCGCAGGAGGGGGACGAGCGCGCCCTTGAGACGCTGCGCGAGCGCCAGGCGCAGGTGGTGACGATGGCCGAGACCATCGTGGCGGCGGAGACCGCCGAGCAGGCCCGGCATGTGGTGCGCATGGGCATGACCCGCACCGTGCGCCGGGACGGCACCGTGGCCTACACGCTCCGCGATGGCGGCCAGGTGTGCGATCGGGCCGGGAACATCGAAATCCCGATCGAGAGCCAGGCCGCCGCGACGCTCGCCCTGGAACTCGCGGCCGATCGCTTTGGCCGATCCAGGCTCCGCGTCAGCGGCAGCGCCGACTTCAAGGGATGGGTTACCGAGGCCGCGGCCCGTGACGGCGCCGACGTGACGTTCGCCGATCCCGAGATGGAGGCTGTGCGGCAGCGGATCATCGAGGAACGGCACGATGTCCGGGACTTGGAGGATGCAACACAATATGTTGCGCAACAGCGGGGGCTGTCGGAAGAGATATCCGGTATAGGGTATCAGGCGTGGAGCCCCGCGCAGGCTGGCGCCTTCACCTACGAACGCCGGGCGCCGCTGCGCGACGGAGGCCACGCCGTACTGTGGAGGCGAGGCGCGGAGATGGTTGTGCAGCGAGAGACGGCCCAGGTGCGACAGGGCACGCAGCATCTCCGGCCGGGGGACAGGGCCGAGCTCGGCCGCGACGGCCGCGCACGGGGGATCGACCAAGACCGCGGCCGATGATCGCGCCGCCCCTCGGCCCGACCGGGCGCGACCGCGCCCGGTTCCAGATGATTGCCATGGCGGGCGTCGTGCTTGCCATTGTCCTGTTCAGCGTGA
>JAKAZN010000062.1 GCA_021815835.1 Pseudomonadota bacterium | reverse complement strand
TGACCTTCGGGCCGCGATCCGCCGGGCAGGAGGCGCGGGCGCGGGCGATCGCCAAGCTGTTCGGCCGGGCGGCCTTCGCCACGCGGCTGAGCGACGCGATCATGCAGGACATGTGGGAGAAATGGGTGTTCATCGCCTCGCTCGCCGGCATCACCTGCCTGATGCGCGCCTCGGTCGGCGCCATCGTCGCGGCGGGCGGCGCCGGGATCGCCCTAGGTCTTGCTGCCGAATGCGCTGGCATCGCCGCGCGCCACGGGTTCGAACTGCGCCCGGCCGCCGCGGCGCGGCTGAAGGAATGGCTGGCGACAGAGGGATCGCCGATGACCGCCTCGATGCTGCGGGATATGGAGCAGGGCGGGCGGATCGAGGGCGAGCACATCATCGGCGACCTGCTGCGGCGGGGCGAGGCGGCATCGTGCCCGCTGCTGGCGGTCGCCAATACGCATCTGCGCGCCTACGAGATCCGCCGCGCCGGAGCCTGACGGATTTTCCGACGCGCGGCTGCGCCGGCGAGGGCGGCGAGCCTGTCGGCGTCGTCGAGATCGGTGAGCGGGCGCAGCAGGGCGACGCGGCGGCCGGGGAAGTTGCGCCGCGTGTCCGCCAGGGCGTGCGGCGTCGACCAGCGGACGTCGCGGAACGGCGCGGCGGGACGCCGTCCGGCGAGGCCGATCAGCCAGTAGCCGCCATCGGTCGCCGGGCCGAACACGGACTGCGCGCCGCGGAGCCGGCGCAGCGCGCCCCGCAGGTCGGCGGCGGTGATGCACGGAATGTCGCTGCCGATGATGATGACGGGGCGGCGCGGATAGCGGCGGAACACGCGCTGCATCCGCGCGCCGAGATCGCCCCGCCCCTGCCCGGTGCGGATGAAGCCGGGGGCGACCAGGCGCGCGTGGTGGTCCGGGGTGGCGGCGAGAACGCGGACGACGTCGGGAAGGCGCCGCATTTCGCGCAGCAGATCGGAGAGCATGATACGCGACAGGCTCCAGGCCGCGCGGTCGCCTATCGTGCGGGCGAGCCGCCGCTTGCCGACGCCGAGGCGGGGGATTCGGCTGAAGACGACGATGACGGGGCGGCTCATCCGCGCCGCCATCGGTGGAACCGTTCGAGGATCGCGAGCCCGCGCGCCGAGGCATGCGCCTGCCGCCACTGCCCGGCGACGGCGCGGATCGCCTCGGATCGCGTGGGATAGGGGAATATCGTATCCATCAGCGTCTTCAGCCCGAGCCCGTGCTGCATCGCGAGGGTGAAGCCGGTGAGCAGCTCGCCGGCCTGGGTGCCGACGATGGTGGCGCCGAGGATGCGGTCGCTGCCCGGCCGGGTGAGGACGGTGACGAAACCCCCGGTATCCGCTTCGGCGATGGCGCGGTCGAGTTCGGTGAAGTCGTAGCGCGTGATCTCGACGGCAATGCCCCGCGCCGCCGCCTCGCGCGCGTTCAGTCCGACGCGGGCGATTTCCGGGCTGGTATAGGTGACGGCCGGCACCGCGTTATAACCGGGGCGGAACCGCCAGAACGGGGCGAACAGCGCGTTCAGCGCGGCATAGCCGCCCTGATGCCCGGCCATATGGGTAAACTGGTAGGGCCCAGCGACGTCGCCGCAGGCGAAGATGTTGGGATAGAGCGTGCGCAGCCCGGCATCGGTTTCGATGGTTCTGGCGGGCGTGAGCGGAATGCCCAGCGCTTCCAGCCCGTAGCCGGTGACGCGGGGGCGGCGGCCGATGGCGACCAGCAGGCGGTCGAACGGCAGCTCGACGGTCTGTTCCGCCCTGGTGGCGACGAGGACGAAGCCGGCTTCGGTGCGCTTCACCGCCTCCGCCTTGTGGCCCGTGCGGATGGCGACGCCGTCGCGGGCGAGCGCCGCCGCCATCGCGGCCGACACTTCGTCGTCCTCGCGGACGAGCAGGCGGTCCGCCAACTCGACCAGCGTGACCGCGCTGCCGAGGCGGGCAAAAGCCTGCGCCATCTCGCAGCCGATCGGCCCGCCGCCGAGAATGACGAGACGGGGCGGCAGGTCCTCGATGTCCCACAGGGTTTCCGAGGTGGCGTAGGGCGCATCCGCGAGGCCGGGGAGGGGCGGGACGAAAGGTTCTGCTCCGGCGGCGATCACGATGGCCCGCGTGGTGATCGGCTCCCCGTCGACCGCGACGCGCCAGGGCGTTTCGATCACCGCCCGCCCGCGCCGGACCTCGACGCCGAGGCTCTCGTAGCGGGCAACCGAATCATGCGGTGCGATCCCCGCGATCGCGGCGCGGACATCGGCGATGGCGGCGCGGAAATCCTTCCCCGCGCGCGCGGCATGCAGCAGCGCCTTCGACGGCACGCAGCCGGAATTGAGGCAGTCCCCGCCCATCTCCCCGGCCTCGACCAGCGTCACCTTCGCCTTCACCGCAGCCGCGACATAGGACGCGACGAGCCCGCCCGCGCCGGCGCCGATCACCACGAGGTTGCGGTCGAACCGCTTCGGCCGGGGAAACCGCGCATAGAGCCTGCGGGCGGCGAGCGCGTCGCGCAGCCGCGGCGCCACGGGCGGCAAGGCGGCGAGCAGCAGCAGGCCGATGACGAGGCGCGGGGTGAGGATCGGTCCATGCCCGCCAAGTGTCGCGAGCGAGGCCCCGGCATTCACATAGATCAACGTCGCCGGCAGCATGCCGATCTGGCTGGCGAGGTAGAAGCTGCGCAGCCGCAGGCTGGTCAGCCCCGCCAGCAGGTTGACGGCGAAGAACGGCACCACCGGCGCCAGCCTGAGCGAGACGAGATAGAACGCCCCGTCGCGGGCGATCCCGCGCTCGATCCGCCCGAACAGCGCCGGGAAGCGGGCGAGGGCGAAATCCCGCAGCAGGAAGCGGGCGGCGAGAAACGCGAGGCTCGCCCCGATCGACGATGCGAACGAGACCAGCACCGCCCCCTCCGCCACGCCGAACAGCGCGCCGGCGCCGAGCGTCAGCACCGCCGCCCCCGGCACCGACAGCGACGTTGCCGCAACGTAGAGCCCGAAATAGCCGAGAAACCCGGCGAGCGGATGCGTCGCCACTGTCTCGCGCAGCCCGGCGAGATCGTCCTCCAGCCGCGCGATGGACAGCCCCTGCCGCTGCAACGCCACCACCAGTGCCGCCAGCCCCAGCGCCAGTGCCGCGAAGCCCAGCGCCCGCGCATTGCCCCGCCGCTTCGTGCGCCCGGTCGTCGTCGTGGTCATATTTGCCTCACCTCGCACTCATGCAGGAGGATGCGCCAAACACGCAGAACCGCGCGCAATGCGGATGGTCGAGCGTCACCGCCCGGGAGGCTTCCTCCAGCGTACCGCCCAGATCGAACCGCGCCTCATAGGGCAGCAGCGTGCAGGCGACGATCGAGAGCTCCTCCGCCCCCTTGCGCTGCACCACCATGCGCGAGGTGCGGCACATCGCATCCGCCCCGCGCGGCCGCAGCGCCGCCCAGGCGGAAGCGCTCACCCCCGCCGCCGCCGCCGGCACGTCCATCTCCGGGAACAGCACCAGATGCTCGGGGTCGAACGCGTCGATCTCCCAGCCCTGCGCGGCGAACAAACGGGCGAACCCCGCCCGCGTCGCCGCCTCGTCCTCCACCGCCGGGTCGAGCCGCGCGGCAATCGAGGGCTGGAACCCGGCGTCGAACAGCGCGCCGATCCCCTCCAGCGCCGGCCCCCAGGCGCGCGTCCCGCGCAGCGCCGTATGGCCGGCCTCGGTATGATGATCGAGCGAGATGCGCAGATGCAGATCCCGCCCCCGCCAGTCCGCGATCGCCGCCATGTGGTGGCGCATCGGCGTCATCGCGTTGGTCAGCACCAGCACCCGATAACCCCGGTCGAGCGCGAGCCCGATCAGCGCCTCGATCTCCGGGTTCATGAACGGCTCGCCGCCGGTAAAGCCGATCTCCCGCAGCTCGGGATGGCGGTCCGCGGCCTCGTCCAGCACCCGGCGCAAGCCCTCCAGCCGCAGCCAGCCGAGCCGGTCGTTGCGCGGCGAGCTTTCGATATAGCAGCCCTCGCAGGCGAGGTTGCAGAGCGTGCCGGTGTTGAACCAGAGCGTCTCCAGCGCCTCCAGCGCCACGCGCGCATCCGCCGCCGGTTTTTGCTCAAGCCGCGTCGCCGTCGCCGCCCGCTCGGCATGCGGCAGAATGTCGAGATTGGGCCAGATCCCGCTCTCCAGCGTGTCGGCATACTCCTCCGGCAGCCCGGCCCGCCGCATCGCCGCCGCCGCCGCGCGGTAATCATAGTCGAGCGGATGCAGCCCGATCTCCAGCCCGGCGTCAGTGGTGGTGACGATCGAATACCAGCAGCGCGGCGTGCCGTCATTCGCCGGCATGCCGATCGCCCCCGCATTGTGCCACACGAGATCGCCGATCCGCCGGGTGAAGCCGATGCCGCAATGCCCGGCGATCACCCCGTCGCACCCGGTGATGCCGATCTCCCCGGCCAGCACCAGGTCAGGGTCGGAGGCGAACAGGAAACGGTTGATCCGGCTCGGCGCGCCATGCACCACCGCGAGCCGCCGCCCGCCGATCACAAGGTCGATCCGCCGGGGCAGGGCGGCCATCCAGCGCCGCGTCGCATCGTCGATCCGCGCATCGGCATGGGCGAACCAGGCGGCGGCCAGCCGGTCGCAGGACGAGCCTTCGGTAAAGCCGCAGCCGCAATCGGCCGCCCCCGCGCCGAGCTGCTCCTCGCAATTGCCCATCACCGTCGCGATCCCGTGGCCGCGGATCAGGTCGGCGCAGGCCTGCGGTTCGGCGCCATACGCCACCACGTCGCCGGTGCAGATCATCCGCTCGGGCGGAATCCCGTGCGCCCGCGCCGCGTCCAGCAATGCCCGCGTCGCCTGCAGGTTGCTGTAGCAGCCGCCAAACACCAGCACCGGTCCCTCCGCCGCGATCACCGGGATCAACGCCTCGCCTGTGGTCATGTCGAGCATCGGCCGCACCCTACGCGCCGCGCGCGGGTGCGGCGCTGAGCTGCTCAAGTGCGAGCCCCCGCGCCTCGATCCCGCCGCGCAGCCGCCAGACCAGGATGGCGATGGCCCCCAGCGCCCAGAACACGGCGAGCATGACTAGCGCCGCCGGCATCGAGCGCGCGCCGACATAGCCGACCAGGAACGGCGAGAGCGCCGCGCCCACCCGCCCCACCGCGACCGAGGCGCCAATCCCCGTCGCCCGCAGCGCGGTCGGGAACAGTTCCGAGAAGGTCGGATAGGCGGCGATCCAGCTTCCCGTCGCCAGCAGGTTCACCAGCGCGAAGCCGAGCATGATCCAGCCCGCGCCGAGCCCGGTCACCAGGGCGAACAGCACGAGGCCGAGTGCGGTGGCAAGGTAGAACCCGCCCACCGTCCAGCTCCGCCCGACCCGGTCGAGCAGCGACGCCGCGGCGAGCCCGCCCACGGCGGCGCCGACACTGCCGGCGAGATAGAACAGCGGCAGCCGGTCCGCCGGCAGATGCAGCGCCGGGAGAACAACGATCGGCAGGAAGGCGAACAGCCCGTAATATCCCGAGGCCTCGGCGAAATCGAGCGCCGCGCCCAGCAGCAGCCGGCCCGGATATTGCCGCACGAGCCGCCCGAACTGCCCCGCCTCGCGGCGAATCCTGTGCGCGATCGGCACCGGGGCCGGCGGCGGCAACGAGGTCAGCCCGGCCTCGATCCCGGCGATGATGGCGCGCGCATCCTCCGCCCGTCCGGCATCGATCAGCCAGCGCGGGCTCTCCGGCAGATGCCGGCGAAACCAGGCGGCGGACAGCGCGATGACGCCGCCAAGCCCGAACACCACCCGCCAGCCGAGATCCGGCGGCAGCGCGGAGAGCACCAGCCAGGCCAGTAAGGCGGCGATGAAACTGCCCAGCGGCCAGAAATTCAGCACGATCGCCGCCGCCCGCCCGCGCGAGCGGCTCGGCACTAGCTCGGCGATCGCCGCGTTGATCGCCGAATATTCCGCCCCCACGCCGATTCCGCCAAGCAGGCGCAGGGCAAGCAACGCCGCGAGGTCGGGCGCGAAGGCCGTCGCCAGCGTCGCTACGCCATAGAGCACGAGGCTGGCCAGAAACACCCGCCGCCGCCCGAACCGGTCGGACAGCGCGCCAAACCCCGCAGCCCCGATCATCAGCCCCACGAACCATGCGGCCAGAATGACCGACATCGCGTTGCTGCCAAGCCCGAAATGCTGCCGCAACGCCCCCAGCACATTGCCGATCAGCGTCACCTCGAACGCATCGAGCGCCCAGCCCAGGCCGAACAGCAGCACCGCCATCGTGTGAAAACGGTTCCAGCTCAGCTCCGATAGCGTGTGCAGGAGATGACTGCCCGATGGAGGGACGGAAGGGTGCCTGGTCATGAACGATCCTCTGTGCTGGCGGGTTCCAGCATCGGGCCATCCCCATGGCCGATGGACGGAATGCCTGCTGGTATGGTGCCTTACGGCCGCCGCGGCACAATGGTTACAGCCTGACGCCGTCGTTCCGCCACAGCGCCTTCGATATGGTTGGAAAAATGGGGCGACTCGTAAAATATAAAGATCAATTTGTTGCCTCCAGGGAGGGGCGAGGCTAAGGTCCGGGTCGTCCGCCGGGGGATCCGACAGCCGGCTTCGGTCCGTTCGTCAACCGGACTGGCGGGCCGCGGATGGCCCTTGACGCGCCAATGACAGGAGCGCCCATGACATTCGACCGCGAAACCTTCCGTGCCCGGCTGGCGGGCATTTCCGGTATTCTGGCCACAGCCTTCGACGCAGGTGATCGTCTCGCCCCCGTCCGGCTCAGGCCGGTGGTGGAGCGGGCGGTGGCCGCCGGGGTGCATATCCTCACCGCGAACGGCAATACCAGCGAATTCTATGCGCTGACGACCGATGAGGCCGAGCGTGCGGTGCATGCTGCGGCGGAACTGGTCGCGGGCCGGGTGCCGCTGATCGCGGGAATCGGGCGGGCGATCGGCGATGCGCTGGCGCTGACCCGAGCCTCCCGCGCCGCCGGCGCCTCGGCGCTGATGGTGCATCAGCCGCCCGATCCGTTCGTCGCGCCGCGCGGGGTGGTCGAGTATGTGCGCCGGGTCGCCGAGGCCGGGCAGGGGCTGCCGGTGGTGATCTATCTGCGCAATGATGGGATAGGCCTCGATGCGATCGGCGATCTCTGCGCCATTCCCGAGGTTGTCGGCGTGAAATGGGCGACGCCGGCGCCGATGCGCCTGGCCGCAGCGATGAAGCGGGCTGATCCGGCGCTGGTCTGGGTCGGCGGGCTCGCGGAAACCTGGGCGCCGGCGTTCTACGCGGTCGGCGCGCGGGGCTTCACCTCGGGGCTGATCAATGTCTGGCCGGCGCATTCGCTCGCCATTCATGCAGCCCTGGAAGGCAGCGACTATGCGAAGGCGCGGTCGCTGATCGCGGTGATGGAGCCGTTCGAGGCGCTGCGCGCCGAGGAGGGCAACGGCACCAACGTGTCGGTGGTCAAGGCGGCGCTGGCGCTGATGGGTGAGGATTGCGGGGCGGTGCGCCCGCCGGGCGCCTGGCCGCTCACCGAGCGGCAGCAGGCGGAACTGCATCGGAATCTTGTGACCTGGGGTTTGCTGAAGGAGCACGCGGCATGACGGCGGAAATCGATATTGCGGAAGGGATCACCCTTCTCGGCGCGGGCCTCGTGAAGGCGGGGGACGTCGCGTTTCACGGCAGGACGGCGGCGACCGGCGAGCCGCGCGCGCCCGGTTTCGGCGAGGCCGGCGCCGCCGAGGTGGCGCTGGCCTGCGCGCGGGCCGAAGCGGCGTCGGTCGCGTTCGCGGACAGCACGCCGGAGGCCCGCGCCGCCTTTCTCGAGGCGGCCGCGGCCAACATCATGGCGCTGGGCGACCGGCTGGTGGAGGCGGCCTGCGCCGAAAGCGGGCTGCCTCGCGGGCGGATCGAGGGGGAGCGTGGCCGCACCTGCGGGCAGTTGCGGATGTTCGCCGGCGTGCTGCGCGCCGGGCGCTTCGCCGACCTGCGGATCGATACCGCGCAGCCGGCGCGCCAGCCCCTGC
>JAKAZN010000061.1:7058-8080 GCA_021815835.1 Pseudomonadota bacterium | reverse complement strand
GTGCCGGGTCCGAACCGGGCCGGCATCCGGCGAGGGTATCAGCCGTGCCCGCTCGATGCCAGCCGGCCGCGCTTCGATCCGGCGCCGCGTTCGCCCTGTCATGGCCGATTGCAATAGGCCCGTGAGCGTGTAGCCTTGCGGCCGAAGCGAAGCGCAAATCGAGGAATGCGATGGCGGCGGATGCGAAGGCGGACTGGGTGTTGCGCGTGCTCGGCGTGCAGGTCGGCGGCGCGGCCCCGGTCGGGAAGCCGTTCGACGAGGCGGCCTTCCGGCGCAACTTTCGCGCCGCGCTGCAGGCGTGGAGCGGTGCCTCCGAAGCAGTGGATGCGCAGATCAACGAATTGCGCGCGGTGCTGCTCGCCACGGACGACAAGGACCTGAAGCGGATCGCCGAGTTCGGCCTGAACGGCATGACCGGCACCCGCAAGGTCGGGCTGCTGACGGCATTGCGCGAGATCGGGGGCGCGTCCGGCCCGGCGCTGATCCCGCTGGCCAGGAAGGCCGCGCAGGCCGCCGAGGAATTCCGTGGTTTCGTGCAATCGGACCCGCGCGTGCGCGCCTGCGATGCCTATCCGAAGATCGTCACCCCAATCGGCCCGACGCTCGGTCGCGCGCTCGGCGCATTGGCCCAGGCACTCACTATCTGAACCATAGGATCCAGCCATGCCGAAGCCCCCCCTGCCGGCGGCAGCGGATACCGGATTGTCGGCCTTTTTCGCAGGTGTGAAGGCCGCCTTCGGGTTCGCCGACGCCGCGGCCCCGAGCGTGACCGAGGACCGCGGCCCGAGCCCCCAGCGCCTCGCCACCTTGCGCAAGACGTTCGACAATGTACGCGTCCAGTCGCCGGACATCGCCCTTCGCCCGCTGCAGGACATCGCCGGCGAACTGGCGGCGATGGAGCTGACCGCGCGGGAGACGGGCAGCCGGATCGAAGCCGACGCGGCCACGTTCAAGAGCCAGGTGGATGCCGCGCTCGACGGACTGCAAGGCCGGGCCGCCGCCCTTGCCGGCGATGAGATGGG
>JAKAZN010000061.1:0-7048 GCA_021815835.1 Pseudomonadota bacterium | reverse complement strand
TCGCCGCCGAACATATCAAGACCTGGAAGGCCGGGATCGCGCGGCTGCCCGCCACTGGGGCCACGCAAGCCGACAAGAGTGCCCGCGCGCTGGCCATCCAGACGCTGGTCGCGGACATCGAGGGCGGCGTGGCCCGCGATGCCTACATGTTGGGGCAGGTTGGCGCCGACACGACCATGCTCACGGAGATCGCCGCCAGCGCCGAGGAGCTCAAAGGGGAATACAAGACCCTGCGGCCCGCGCGCACGACGACCGGCGATCCGACGCCACTCGCGGCCGTCACCAAGCCGCCGATCCAGGGCGATCTGACCGCGGACGAAAGCATAAGGCTCGCCAAGGCCATGAAAGACACCCAGGCGCTGATGGGAAGCGACAGCAAGACGGATCCCGCGGTGGTCAACGACGCGGTGGCCCTCATCGCGAAGGGCATCGACGTCGGGCGTGCCGAAGACGAGATGAAAGAGCTGAAGACATGGGTGGCGGTCAAGGAAAAATATCACGTCCTGGCCAAGCTGGACCCCGCCAAAGCCAAGGCGTTCATGGCCGAGATGTGGTGGTTCCGCCGCATGAAGGTCGATGGATTGATGACCAGGTTGCAGGAGAAATATGATTTCATCTGGGGCAGCGTCGGCAGCGACAACCCCGAAAGCGACTACGACCTGACCGTCCGCACCCACCCAGGCAAGCCGGAAAAGGGCAAGGTCGAGTGGGACTACCAGATCGTGCAACTGGCCAACAAGGAGCTCACGGCGGAGTTCGGGGGCGCGCCGCCGGGCATCGTGTTCGATACCAACCTCTATGCCGAGGCCGCCGCCGCGCCGCAGGCAATGTCGGCGCAACAGAAGGCGGATCCCGCCATCAAGGCGATGGGCGCCATGAAGGAGCAGGGCCAGGACGTGGGCGCGCTCATGAAGCTGCGGCGCTTCATGGAGTGGGACGAATACGAGGATTACAAGGCGGGGATGCTGAAGGGCATCGCCGACCCGGCCGATCGCGCGCTGGTCCTCCGCCAGTTCGAGGAGGCGGACTCGCTGTTCTTCATCGCCCGCGCCGCGCAGCTGCGGAAAGCGGCGGAGCAGAACCCCGACGCGGCGGCCCGCAAGGAGGAGCTCGCCAGGATCGATGCGATTCCAGCAACGCCGGAGGGTCAACGGCTACTGGCCGAAATGGCCGAGCATCTCGAGCATGACGGGGCCAAGTCGATGGCCGCGAACAACGACATCTACGCCGAGAAGCTGACCGAGGTTCGTGCGCTCGAAAAGCAATACGACGCGGCCGCGGATCCCACGACGAAGGCGGGACTCCTCGCGCGGCTCAAATCCTGCCAGGCGGCCGCCACGTTCTTTGCCGCCGAGGCCTATCACAGCGAAGGTCCGCTGCAGCACGTCGTGAAGGCCGGGCAGAGCAGCAAGCTCGAGGTCGAGGGCGACGGCAAAACCTACACCGCGTCCGAGAAGGCCGCGGCGGTGGAGGCCAGGAAGCAGAAGAAGCTGGAGGCCCTGTCGGCCAACCAGATGCTGCAATCGTTCAACGAAAACCTCGGCGATCTGCTGAAGGATCTGCGGCACTACGGCGGCGAGCCGTTCCCCGGCCTGGGTTTCTATCGCTCGTCGAAATATATCGAGCGCCTGTGCGACGCCTTCACCGTGATCGCGCCGAAACTCCCTCCGGAGGCCGAGAGGGCGTTCCGCGCGCTGGAGATTGCCGGCAAGGCGCCGGCCGCGGTGCAGCAGGCGGTGGCGGGCCTCGTCGATATTCGCGGCGAGAAGAAGGGTTTTCCCGAGGGCGCCGGTGGGCCGGCGGATGCCGAGCAGGAGAAGCAGGCCTACGCCATCGACGAGATGGGCAAGATCTTCCCCGGGGTCGTGACCTTGCCCGACCTGGCGAAGACGTTGACCATGTTCGGCCAGAAGGTCAACGCGGTCGTGCGAAGCGCGATCACCAGGGAGATGCAGGCACTGGATCAGAACCCGTATTTTCCGAAACCGACATAGTCCGATCATCGGCCCGGACCCGATCTCCGCCGCGCGTCCCCGGCCGGCGGCCCGCTACCCACGCCCGGGAAACAGCCCCGCCAGCCCCGCTTCGCTCGCCGCGCACCGCCCGCGCTCGGTGATCAGCCCCGAGACCAGCCGCGCCGGCGTCACGTCGAAGGCCGGATTGGCGGCCGCACTTCCCTCCGGGATCACCCGGATCGTCGTCACCGCGCCGTCCGGCCCGCGCCCGGTCAGGGTCGCAACCTCGGCTTCCGACCGCTCCTCGATCGGAATGGAAGCGATCCCGTCGGCAATCGTCCAGTCGATCGTGGAGGATGGCACCGCGACCCAGAACGGCACGCCCGTATCCTTCGCCGCCAACGCCTTGAGATAGGTGCCGATCTTGTTCGCGACATCGCCGGTCCGCGTGACCCGGTCGGCGCCGACGATCGCCAGATCCACCTGGCCGTGCTGCATCAGATGCCCACCCGCATTGTCGGCGATCACGGTATGCGCGATGCCCGCCTTGCCGAGCTCAAAGGCGGTCAGTGACGCGCCCTGGTTGCGCGGGCGGGTCTCATCGACCCAGACATGCACGGCAATCCCCGCCGCGTGCGCCACATAGATCGGCGCCGTCGCGGTGCCCCAATCCACCGTGGCGAGCCAACCCGCGTTGCAATGCGTCAGCACGTTCACCGCCCGGCCGGGATGGTCGCGCGCAACGGCGGCGATCAGTTCCGCGCCGTGCCGGCCCATCGCCTGGTTGCGGGCGATATCCTCCTCGGCGATCGCCGCCGCTTCCCGGTAGGCCAGCGCCACCCGTTCGGATACCGCAACGTCGCCCAGAAGCGCGGTCATCCGATCGAGCGCCCAGCGCAGATTGACCGCGGTGGGCCGGGTCGCGGCCAGGGTCGCCGCGGCACGACCCATCGCGTCGGTGCCGGGATCGGCGCGCAGCGCGAGGCACAGCCCATATGCGGCGGTCGCCCCGATCAGCGGCGCGCCGCGCACCAGCATCGCCCGGATCGCGTGCGCCGCCTCGGCGAGCGTGGTCAGGCGCGCGATCGCCAGGGTCCAGGGCAGTTGCGTCTGGTCGATGATGCGCACCGACCAGCCATCCTCGGGATCGACCCAGATGGTGCGATAGGGGCGGCCGTCGATCTGCATGGCAGGCTCCGGTGGGCAAGAGGCGGTCCCGCGCGCTGTGGCGCAAGCGGGGCGTGGAGGCAAACGGGGAGGGCGGTTCAGAGGGACCGTCGTTCAACCCCGCCCGCCCGTCACCCCGCCTCCGCCACCGCCGCCGACCACGGCGAGGCCGCGTCGCTGATCCCGCGCCGCACCCCATCCGAACCGACAACGATCGCATTGGGGCAGGCGAAATTGATCGGCATCACCCCGTGCTCCACCACCTCCACCGCCCCGTCCGCCGCCAGTGCCGCGATGATCGCCGGATCCATCCGCCGATCGATGGACACCAGGTCCGGTCCCGACACATCGATGCGCGGATGATGCGCCGCCGCCTCCACATCCATCCCGAACGCGCCGAGGAAGCTTACCACCTGCGCCACCGCCGCCAGGATCCGCCGCCCCCCCGAAGCCCCCGCCCCGATCCACGGCGCATCGCCGCGCCGGACGATCACCGGCAGCATGTTCGTGAGCGGCCGCTTGCCCGGCGCGATCGAATTGGGCTGGCCGGGACGCGGATCGAACCACATCACTCCGTTGTTCATCAGCACCCCCGTGCCCGGCAGCACCACCCGGCTGCCCATCGACGACAGCAGGGTGGAGGTCATGGCAACCATCGTCCCCTCCGCGTCGCAGGCGGTCAGGTGCGTGGTGCAGGTCTCCGCCGCGTTCGGCTCCGCCTCGCCGAGCCCCGCCAATCGTTCCGCGTATGCAGCCTTCATCGCCCGGGCCAGGGCCACGAACCATTCCGCCCCCGGGATGCGCCCCAACGGCACGTCCGCCATCGCCGCCAGCACGCGCGCGAGCGTGGGCGCCGCCGTCAGCCCGCCGGTGAGTTGTAACGTTGCGTCCCCGAACGGGACCTCCATCACCGGCAGCATCCGCGCCTGGCAGGCGCGCAGGTCCTCGCCGTCCAACACGCCGCCCATCGCCGCAACGTCGGCGACGATCGCGCGGGCAATGTCGCCCTCGTAGAAATCGCGCAGCCCCGCGCGCGCCAGGTGCTCCAGCGTGTCGGGCAGCCGGCCGAGGCGGAAAAATCCCGGCACGCCCTGATAGGGCGCGATCGGCGGCAGGCCGTCCGGCAGATAGATGCGCGCGCTTTCGGGGTAGCGCCGCAGCACCGAGGCCGAGGCGCCCACCTTCAACGTGGTGTACCAATCCGCGGGCAAGCCCCGCTTCGCCAGTGCCAGCGCCGGTGCGATCACCTCGGCCAGCGGCAGCCGACCCCAGCGCGCGAGCAGATGCGCATAGCCCGCGGTGGAGGACGGAATCGCAAACGAGAGCGGCCCATGGATATTCGCATCGCCCACCACCTCGGGCCAGGCGAACAGGTCCTGCTTCATCCCCCCGGTCAGCGGAAACCGCGACGGGTCGAGGCCGCGCGGTGCCTTGGGTCCGAAATCCACCACCTCGGCGCGCTTTTGTCCGGCGCGATGGACCATGGCGAAGCCGATGCCGCCGAGACCGGAATTCCACGGCTCCACCGCCGCCAGCGCCAGCGCCGTCGCCACCGCCGCGTCGATCGCGTTGCCGCCCGCTTCCAGGATCGCCACCCCCGCCTCGGCCGCGGCGGAGGCTTGCGAGACGACCATCCCCCGCTTTCCGGAGGCGGCCGGCTTGGCGAGGCGCCAATGCTGCGTGACATGCGGGGCGGGCGTGTAGGGCATCGCAGGGACCTTTCGGGACGGGCAACCGGGTCGGAAGATGCTCGGACCGCGGCGCCGGGTTGGCAAGCGCGCGCCACCCCATGGCAACCGCGCGCGCGCCGTGCCACATGCCCCCGGTCACGCTCCCCCGTCACCATCGCGAAGGCCCTGGACCCGATGACCCTGCCCCGGTTTGCCCTTCCCGCGCTGGGCCTGCTCCTGGCCCTCGGCGGCTGCGCCGCGCCCGGCACCGGCGGATCCTATCCGCCCGTGCCGCCGCCGCGGGCGGAGACGATCCCGAAGCCGCCCGTCACCGCCACGCCGCTGCTGTGGGAGCCGGGCCATTGGAACTGGACCGGCGCCGGCTATGTCTGGCACCCGGGCCGCTACGTGCCGCGCGACGGGCACGGGAACATGTTCATGCCCGGATGGTGGCGCCTCGACGGAACGAGCTACGAATGGGTCCCGCCGCACTGGCTGTGAGCAGCGCCAGGTGGGGCGCGTGACCCGCGCCGAGCGCCTCGCGGCGGGCAGCCTGGTGCTGGGCTGCCTGGTGCTGGGGCTGAAGATCGCCGCCTGGGGGCTGACCCACAGCGCCGCGTTCTTCTCCGACGCGCTGGAATCGACGGTGAATGTCGCGGCCAGCCTGATCGCGCTCGCCGCGCTGCGCTTCGCCGCCCGCCCGGCCGACGACAACCACCCCTACGGCCACACGAAGGCGGAGTTCTTCGCCGCGGTGATCGAGGGGGTGCTGATCGTGCTCGCCGCCCTCGCGATCTTCCGCGAGGCGCTGGCGGCCTTTCTGGCGCCGGTGCCGCTGGGGGCGCTGCCGCTCGGGATCGCGCTCAACGGGGCGGCGACGGTGGCGAACGGGGCGTGGTCGTGGTGGCTGCTGCGGGAGGGACGGAAGCTGCACTCGCCGGCGCTGGTGGCCGATGGGCGGCATCTGCTGGCCGATGTCGTGACCTCGGTCGGGATCGTCGCGGGGGTGGCGCTGGTGGCGCTGACCGGGCTGCGCGCGCTCGACCCCGCCTTGGCCGCCGCGACCGGGGTCTATGTGCTGTGGTCGGGGATGGCGACGATCGGCGCCTCGGTGGGCGGGCTGATGGATGCCGCGCCGGCCGAATCGGTGCTGCGGCGCATCCGCGAACTGGTGGCGGCGAACGCGGCGGGCGCGATCGAGGCGCATGATCTGCGCACCCGCCAGGCCGGGCGGGTCATGTTCCTGGAGTTCCATCTGGTCGTGCCCGGCACCATGACCGTGGCCGAGTCGCACGCGATCTGCGACCGGATCGAGGCGGCGCTGCGGGCGGAGATGACGCAGCTGATGATCTCGATCCATGTCGAGCCGGAGGACAAGGCGAAACAGCACGGGGTGCGGGTGCTGTAGCGACGGGTGCGGTCTTGCCGGGCGCGGGGGAGACGGTATGGTGCGCCACGCCTCGCGGAGGGATGGCCGAGCGGCTTAAGGCGCACGCTTGGAAAGCGTGTGTGCGTGAAAGCGTACCGTGGGTTCGAATCCCACTCCCTCCGCCAAGCGCGCCAGGGCCGGCCTGGTGATCGCCCGGACCGCCGCCAGTCCGACCTCTACCTCTACGCCAGAGCATCCTTCCCGTTCCCGGCGACGACGATCACGCCGCCGCACCGAGCGGCGTCGCGCGTTCGATCCGCTCACGCTCGCGGGGACTATTCATCGCCTCCCACAGGTCGCTGCGGCGCTGCACGTTCAGCCAGAAGTCGGGACTGTTGCCGAATACGCGCGCGAGGATCAGCGCGGTCGCCGCCGTCACGGTCCGGCGATTGTTGCACAGCTCGTTCACGTGCTTGCGCTGAACGCCCATCGCCTCGGCCAATGCGGCCTGGGTCAACCCCATCGGCTGCATGAACTCCTCGACCAGGATTTCGCCGACCGTGGCCGGCTTGCGCTTCGTCGTCAGCATGGTTCGCCTCATCTGTAGCTGTGGTCGTCGAGATAGACGCCTTCCGCCTCGCCGCGGCTGCCGTCCCAACGGAAGACCAGCCGCCACTGGCTGTTGACGCGGATCGCGTGGAACCCCGCCAGATTGCCGCGCAGCTTCTCGAAGTGATTGCTGGGCGGCACGCGCAAGTCCTGATCGGTCGTCGCGTCGTCGATCATCTGGAGCTTGCGAAAGAGCCGGCTTTCGAGATCGGACGGGATGTGCCGCGACCGCGTGTCCTCGACGAAGAACGCGCGCAGCCACTCGTCTCGAAAGCTCA
>JAKAZN010000060.1 GCA_021815835.1 Pseudomonadota bacterium | reverse complement strand
GCCAGCCTGATGACCGACCGCTCGGTGCCGGCGCTGGCGGGCGCGCTGGTGTGGATGGGCACCGGGCTCGGCGGCATGGTGATGGGGCGGGTCGCGGATCGGATCGGGATGCGTGTCACCGCCTGTTTCGGTGCCGTCATGATGGCGGCGGGGCTGGCGCTGTCCGCGACCGGCTCGGTCTGGGCGCTGTATGTTGGGCACGGGGTGCTGATCGGGCTGTTGGGCAACGGGGCGATCTATCCGCCGCTGGTCACCTATGTCAGCCGCTGGTTCGACCGCAGGCGCGGCACCGCGATCGCGTTGATTTCGTCGGGGCAATATATCGCCGGGGTGCTGTGGCCGTTCCTGTTCGAGCGCGGGATGGCGCGCTTCGGCTGGCGCGCGGTGATGGCGGGCTATGGCGGCGTGGTGCTGGTGGTGATCCTGCCGCTCGCGATTGTGATGCTGCGTGCCCCGCCGGCGCCGGTGGGCGCGGGCCATGTCGGGGCCGGCGCCGCGCGGGCGGGGCGCGCGCGCGTGCTGGGGCTGCGGCCGGGCACGGCGCAGGCGCTGCTCTGCCTCGCCGGGTTCTGCTGCTGCGTGCCGATGGCGATCCCGTCGGCGCATCTGGTCGCCTTTTGCGGCGATATCGGGATCGGCGCGGCGCGCGGGGCGATGATGCTGTCGGTGCTGCTGGCCTGCGCCTTCGCCAGCCGCCAGGCCTGGGGGCTGTTCGCCGACCGCTATGGCGGGCTGCGCACGGTGATGGCCGGGTCGGCGGCCCAGGCGCTGGCGATCGCGGGTTTCCTGGTGACGCGCAACGAGGCGGGATTGTTCGCCGTCTCCGCCGCGTTCGGCTTCGGCTTCGCCGGGATCATTCCAGGTTATGTGCTGGCGATCCGCGACCTGTTTCCGCCCGAGCAGGCGTCGTGGCGGGTGCCGCTGGTGCTGTTCACCTCCATGGGTGGCATGGCGTTCGGCAGCTGGTTCGCCGGCGCGTTGTATGATCATTTCGGCTATTATGCGCCGGCCTTCGGGGCGGGCGTGCTGTTCAACCTGGCCAATCTGACGGTGGTCGGGTTCCTCGTCGTCCGGCAGGGCCGACCGGGCGGGCGGATGGCGGGGCGGATGGCGCTGGCGGCGCAATAGGGTCCGGGCGCCGGAGGCTTCCCGCCGTCAGGCATCATCACAGGTTCGGAACGGTAGGAACGCATGGCGGCGATACGACGGGGCGCGGCGGGACGCGCGGCGGCGGGGTTCGGCGCCGGCGCGGTGTCGGTGCTGGTCTTTCATCAGGGTATGTGGGCGATCCTGCACGGGCTGCACCTGATGCCGCCGCCTTTTCCGGTGGCGCCGGTGCCGCCGTTCGGAATCCCGAGCATCTACGATCTGTGCTTCTGGGGCGGGCTCTATGGCCTGGTCTTCGGGCTGCTCGCGCCGGTCCTGCCGGGGCGGCTGGTCTGGCTGCAAGGGATCGTGCTGGGGCTGATCGCGGAATGCGGCGCGTTGTTCCTGGTCCCGGCGATCCGCGGCTGGCCGATGGCGTTCGGCGGATCGGTGCGGACGATCGCCGTCTCGGCGTTGATCAACGGGACCTGGGGGCTTGGCGTCGGCCTGCTCATCCCGCTGGTGCTGGCATTCGGGCGGGCGGGGCGCCGGGGCGGCTGAGCGCGGCGGGCGATTCGCGCAGCGCCGGATCGCTCAGGCTGAGGATGCTGGTCCCGTGCGCGCCCTGGGTCAGGCGCAGGCGTGGGCCGCTCGGCGGGCAGGGCGCGCCGCCCGGACACCAGACCATCCGGGACGGCCCCGATGGCGGGCCGAAATGCGCCACCGTCGCCGCGCGCACCTGACGCGGATCGGCGCTGCCGGCCCCGCCGATCATGAGGCGGATGCGCCAGGCCGTCTCCCGCGCCGCCGGGCGGTGCGCGTTGCCGGAGGAGGAATCCGTGGGGGCGAACCCGACCTCCACCCACCCATCCGGAGTGCGTGCGCGCAACGTCGCCAGACAGCTTCCCGTCCGGCCGCCGCAGGGCCGGGTCCGGCGGACAACCCGCGCGGCCTGCGGCGCCAACACCGCGAGCACGTCTGCCGGTGTCATCCCGAGCCGCAATCCCATCAGCGCGATCGGTGCCGCGGCGCCGCCCGCGCAAGCGTCTGGCGCGGCCGCGCACCATGCGGGCAGGATTGCGAGCAGGCCAACGAAAATCAACCCGGCGCGGGGGCGGAGCGGATGGCGTGAGCGCATGGTGTGTTCCTGGTTTGTGCCGGACGCACCCTGCGCCTCCGAATGCTAACGAAGGGTTACCATCCGTCCCGGGCCGCGCAACGCGTCGGCCCCGGCTTCACATCCCCATCGGCAGATGGCACGCGGCCTGATGGCCCGGCGCGACCTGCCGCATCGCCGGCTCCTCGGTCCGGCAGCGGTCGAAGACGAAGGGGCAGCGGGTGTGGAACCGGCAGCCGGGCGGCGGGTGGATCGGGCTCGGCACGTCGCCGCTCAGGATGATCCGCTCCCGTTTCGCCGTCGGATCGGGCACCGGCACCGCCGACAGCAGCGCGCGCGTGTAGGGATGGAACGGCGCGGCGAAGAGGCTCCGCCGGTCCGCCACCTCCACCAGCTTGCCGAGATACATCACCGCCACGCGATGCGTCAGATGCTCGACGATCGCCAGATCGTGGCTGATGAACAGCAACGCCAGGCCCAGCGCGTCCTGCAATTCCGCCAGCAGATTGACGATCTGCGCCTTCACCGACACATCGAGCGCCGAGACCGCCTCGTCGCAGACGATCAGGTCAGGTTCCGGCGCCAGCGCCCGCGCGATCCCGATCCGCTGGCGCTGGCCGCCGGAGAATTCATGCGGGAACCGATCCAGCGCGTCGCGCGGCAGCCGCACCTGGTCGAGCAGCGCCGCCAGCCGCGCCTCCAGCGCCGCGCCGCGCGCGAGGCCGAAATTGCGGATCGGCTCGGCCAGGATCTCGCGCACTTTCATGCGCGGGCTGAGGGAGGAGAACGGGTCCTGGAACACGACCTGCATCCGCCGGCGCAGCCGGCGCAGTTGCGCGTCGGGCAAGGTGTCGAGACGCTCTCCGTCGAGCCGCACTTCGCCCGCGGTGGGTTTCGTCAGCCGCAGGATCGCGCGCCCGACGGTGGATTTGCCGCAGCCGGATTCCCCCACCAGCGACAGCGTCTCCCCGCGCGCGATGGCAAAGCTCACGCCATCGACCGCATGGACCTGCCCGGTGACGCGGCCCAGCACTCCGCCATGCAGCGGGAAATGCTTGCGCAGATCGGTGACTTCCAGCAACGGGGTCATGGGGCAACCGCGGCATGATGGCAGGCCACCAGGTGGTCCGGCGCCTTCGCCTCGATCGGCGGCGCGGTGGTGCGGCATAAATCGGTAGCGCGCGCGCAGCGTCCGGCGAAGGCGCAGCCCGCGATCCGCGTGCGCAAGGACGGCACGAGGCCGGGGATTTCCGCCAATCGGCTGCGCCCGTCGCCGTCCAACGAGGCGCCCAGCTTCGGCACCGCGCCCAGCAGGCCCAGGGTGTAGGGATGCAGCGGACGGGCAAACAGCTCGCCCACCGGGGCTTCCTCCACCTTGCGCCCGGCATACATCACCACCACCCGCTCGGCGGTTTCCGCCACCACGCCGAGATCATGCGTGATCAGCATGATCGCCGAGCCGATCCGCTGCTTCAGCCCGCGCATCAGATCGAGGATCTGCGCCTGGATCGTCACATCCAGCGCCGTCGTGGGTTCGTCGGCGATCAGCAATTTCGGATTGCACGCGAGCGCCATCGCGATCATCACCCGCTGGCGCATCCCGCCCGAAAGCTGGTGCGGATATTCGCGCACCCGTCGTTCCGGGGCGGGCATGCCCACCAGGGTCAGGCTCTCGATCGCGCGGGCCTCGGCCGCGGCGGCGGAAAGACCCTGGTGCAGGCGCAGGGATTCGCCGATCTGCCGGCCGATCGTGAGCACCGGATTGAGGCTGGTCATCGGCTCCTGGAAGATCATCGCGATCTCGTTGCCGCGGATCTTGCGCATCTCGGCCTCCGGCAGGTCGAGCAATTCGCGCCCGTCGAAGCGGATCGACCCGGCGATGCGTCCCGGCGGCTCGGCGATCAGGCGCAGGATCGACATCGAGGTGACGGATTTGCCGCAGCCTGATTCGCCCACGATCGCGAGCGTCTCGCCCGCGCGCACCTTGAACGAGACGCCTTCGACCGCGCGCACCACCCCGTCCGGCGTGGCAAAATGCGTCTGCAGCGCGGTGACCTCCAGCAGCGCGCTCACAGCCGCTTCGCCAGGCGCGGATCCAGCGCGTCGCGCAGCCCGTCGCCCAGGAGGTTCACCGCCAGCACCGTGACCGAGAGGAAGGCAGCCGGGAAGAACACGATATAGGGCTTGATCTCCCACAGCGCGCGGCCCTCGGCCATGATGTTGCCCCAGCTTGGGATGATCGGCGGCGTGCCGGCGCCGATGAAGGACAGGATCGCCTCGGTGATCATCGCCGAGGCGCAGGTGAACGTCGCCTGCACCAGCAGCGCGGCCATGGTGTTGGGCAGGATGTGGCGCCAGATCAGCCGTGGCAGGCGGGTGCCGGAGGCGATCGCGGCTTCCACGAAGGGCTGCTCGCGCAGGCTCAGCACGATGCCGCGCACCAGCCGCGAGATGGCGGGGAACTGCGCCACCGAGATCGCGAAGATCACGTTCTGCACCGAGGCGCGGGTCAGCGCCATCAGCGCGATCGCGAGCAGGATCGGCGGGATCGACATCAGCCCGTCCATGATCCGCATCAGGATGCTGTCGGCCAGCCGCACGAACCCGGCGGTGACGCCGACGAGGGTGCCGGCGGCGGAGGCAAAGAACGCGACCGAGAAGCCCACCAGCAGGGAGATACGCGCGCCGTAGAGCGTGCGCGAATAGATATCGCGCCCCAGCATGTCCGAGCCGAACCAGTGGCGCGTGGACGGATCGGCGAGGCGATGGATCGGATCGATCGCGGTCGGATCGACGGTGCCGAGCCAGGGGGCGAAGACGGCGATGCAGACCATCGCCGCGATCAGCGCGCCCCCCAGCGCGGCGGTGGGATGGCGGCGGAGGAAGGTGCGTACCCGCCCGCGGCGGATCACCGGCGGCAGGATTTCGGCAAGCGGGGCGGGGGCGATCGTGGCGCTCAATAGCGGATCCTCGGGTCGAACACGGTGTAGAGCAGGTCGACGAGCAGGTTCACGACGACATAGGTGAAGGAGAACAGCAGCACGACGCCCTGGATGACCGGATAATCCCGTTGCAGAATGGCATCGGTCGTGAGCCGCCCGAGGCCGGGGATGGCGAACACGCTCTCGGTCACCACCGCGCCGCCGATCAGCAGCGCGATGCCCGAGCCGACCACCGTGACGATCGGCACCGCGGCGTTCTTGAGCGCGTGGACGAACAGGATCGCGATCAGGCCCGCGCCCTTGGCGCGCGCGGTGCGGACATAATCCTGGCTCAGCACCTCCAGCATCGTCGCGCGCGTGATGCGCGCGATCAGCGCGATATAGATCAGCCCGAGCGCGACCGCGGGCAGGATCAGGTGGCGCAGGAACGGCACCACGCCGTGGCGGATCGACTCGAATCCCTGCACCGGCAGCCAGCCGAGTTTCAGCGCGAACACCCACGCCAGCAGATAGCCCACCACGAACACCGGCGTGGAGAATCCGAACACCGCCAGCGCCATCACCGCGCGGTCGATCCAGGAGCCTTGCCTGGCCGCCGCCAGCACGCCGAGCGGGATCGCCACGACGACTGCGATCACGGTGGCCAGCACCATCAGCGACAAGGTCGGCTCCAGTCGCTGCGCGATCATGTGCGTCACCGGCAGGCCGGTGAAGATCGACTTGCCCAGATCGCCATGCAGGATCTGCCACAGCCAGGTGCCGAAGCGGGCGAGGAACGACTGGTTGAGGCCGAGCGAGACGCGGATCGCCTCCACCTGGGCGGGTGTGGCCTGATCGCCGGCGATGATGGCCGCCGGGTCTCCGGGCGCCAGATAGAGCAGCCCGAACACGATGAAGGCGACGATCAGCATCACCGGGATGGTCGCGAGCACCCGGCGCAGCGCGTAGGCGAGCATCGCTCAGGCCCGCATCGCGGGCGCGACGCGGGGCACGCCGGGGGACCCGGTGGAGGTTTGGATCATGCGGAGCCTTGTCCCTGTTCTCATACGCTTTTGGTGCGCCGCCGGAGACATGCCGGCGGGTTCGGCCCGGATCGTCCTGGCCGGCGCGCCCCGGAACCGCGCGGATCCGCCCGTCCCGATCGGCGGGACAAGCCTCCGCGTCGTGCCCAAGCAGGCCGGCGTCGTCGCGCGGCCGGTGGTGGCGGTCTCCCGCGCCTTTGTCGTCCAAACCCCTTGAGCCGGCGCTGACCCGGGGCGAGGGGCCATCTTAGCGGCTGCGGCGCCGGGGGCAATTCAATATGTGACCCGGCTTCACGCGGCCCCGCACCGCCGCGCGCGAAGCTCACACCCAGCGCAGATTGGCCTTCATGCCCAGGTGATGCTGCCCCGCCGTCTCGAAATGCTGGCTCCGCCCCTGCACCTGCTGGGACACGGCGTTCATGTCGCGGAAGCGATGCTCGAAGGGTTCGGAATCCATGATCGCCGTGGCGCCGGCCTCGTGCCACAGCGCAAGCACCACCTCGCGCGCCTGGCCGATGGCGAAGGTCGAGGCCTGGCGGATATCCATCTTCTGATCGAGCGAGAGCCGCCCGGTCGCCGCCGCGCCGTCATGCGCGTCCGCCAGCACCCGGATCAGCCAGGTCCGCGCCGCGCGCAGCTTCGCGTCCGACAGGCCGATCAGCGCCTGGATCACCGGATTGTCGCGCATCGCGGTCGCGGTCAGCGCCGGCGTCTTCGCGCTCGCGAGGCGGATGAACGCGTCCAGCATCCCGCGCGCCACGCCGAGCCCGACCGCGCCGAAGCCGGCGGCATACATGTTGCTGGTGGAGAAGCGGTAGAGCAGGCCTTCCTCGCGCCGCTCCTCGTCGCGATCGCGGGTGACCGAATATTCGTCCGCCACGAACAGATCGGTCACTTCGTAGGTATCGGAACCGGTGCCGCGCAGCCCCATCACCTGCCAGTTGTCGGTGACGATGGCCTGGTCCTTGCGAAACAGCATGGACCGCTCGAACGCGGTGCCGTCCGCATGGCGGATCGGCGTGCCGTCCGGCTCGAACGTGGGGCAGTGCATCCCGAGCCAGTGCGAATGGCGACTGCCGGAGGCGAAATGCGAGCGCCCGGTCACGCGCCAGCCGCCCGGCGCCTTCACCGCCCGCGTCTTGCCCTGGCCCCAGGCGAGCACGTCGGTCGGGCCGGCGAAAATCTCGCGCGCGACATCGGGTTCCAGATAGGCCGCCGTCATCGAGCAGCCGGAGCCCTGGTTCATGCACCAGGCGGCGCTGCCGTCGCCCATCGCGATCGCCTCGACGGCCTGGATGTAGCTCGCGGGTTCCATCTCCTCCCCGCCCAGGACGCGCGGCAGCAGCAGGCGGAACAAGCCGTTCGCGTGCATCGCGGCGACGATGTCGGGGGGGAGTTCGCGGGCCGCGTCGATGCGCGGGCCGGCGGCTTCGAGCAGCGGGATCAGGGCGCGGGCACGGCGGACAGGGTCGGGGAGGGCCTCGGGGGCGATTCGGCTGGCATCGAACGGTGTGTCCATCGGGCGGTTCCCCATCGGGCGGTTCCTTGGCGTCTTTGCGCCACGCTACAACCGCGGGCTATCGGCGGGAAGGCCGGCGCGCGCGACCGAGGGAGCAGCGGGTGGCGCGGGGGGCCGAATTTTCCGATTGACAGACCTGTGACAGCGGTTACGGTTGTGTTTGGGGATACGAATACAACTTGCCGGACCGGCCGGATGACGGTCGCGAGCCGCCATGGAGGGACAGAGTGAAGGGGCGCTCAACCGCTATCGCGCTATCGGGAGTCGCGTTCGCCATGCTCGCGGCCCTGGTCGCGCTTCAGCTCACCGTGCACGATCCGCACCATGTGCTGCTGACCGCAGTCGGCAGTTGGGGGATATTGTCGCTGCCGATCGGGCTGCTGGTCGGGCATTTTGCCCGCGACACCGGCGC
>JAKAZN010000059.1 GCA_021815835.1 Pseudomonadota bacterium | reverse complement strand
CGGTGCGGTCATCGGCGAGCAGAATCGTGGCGGACGCGCCGGCGGCGGCGGCGGCGCGCCGGGCCGTGGCTTCGGCGCGCGGGATCAGGCGGCGCCAGCCGGCGCTGGCGACGATCACCGCGGGCGACGGGACCCGGTGAAGCGGGGGGCGCGGCGGGGCGGGGGGCCGGACAGGACGGGCCGGGAGCGCGGCGGCGGGCTGGGGCGAGGGAGCAGGGTCGGGCGACGTGGCGCCGGGGCGGGTCATTGCATCTGGGTCCTGGGGGAGTATGCGGCGGCCGCCGCGCGCGCGGCAAGCCGGCAAAACTCGGCCGGCGCGCGCGTTCACCCTTCCCTAACCGCGGCGGGGCGAAAAACCGCGTCCGAGGCCGCTCCCGGGACCGCTCCCGCCGGGCTGGTCCGCTCCGCCGCGCGAAAGGACCACGCCCATGCGCCTGCCCACCCTCGCCTCCCCGGCCGCGGATCGGATGGCCGCGCTCGCCGCGACCCAGGCCATGATCGTCTTCCGCATGGACGGCACGATCCTGGAAGCGAACGACCTGTTCCTCGCCGCCATGGGCTACCGGCGGGAGGAGGTGGTGGGACAGCACCACAGCATGTTCCTCTATCGCCAGGGCGCCGACACCGCCGAGTATCGCGCCTTCTGGGAGCATCTTCGCGCGGGCGAGCCGCATACCGGCGAATTTCCCCGCGCCCGCAAGGATGGCTCGCTCCTGTGGCTGCAAGGCTCCTATTTCCCCGTGCGCCGCCGCGGCCGGCTGACCGAGGTGGTGAAATTCGCCACGGACGTCACCGCGCGGGTGAGCGAAGCGGGCGAAACCCGCGCCCAGATCGCCGCCATCGACCGCTCCCAGGCGGTAATCCAGTTCGCATTGGACGGGCGCATCCTCGCCACCAACGAAAAATTCCTGGAGGCGACCGGGTATGCCAGGGCCGATCTCGTCGGCCAGCACCACCGGATCCTGGTGCAGCCGGGGGAACGCGAAGGCGCCGCGTATCGCCGCTTCTGGGAGCGGCTGCGTGCCGGGGAATACGTCGCCGGCGAGTTCCGCCGGCTCGCCCATGACGGACGGGAAATCTGGCTGCAGGCCACCTACAACCCGATCCTCGACCCGATGGGCAAGCCCGCGCGGGTGCTGAAACTCGCCGCCGACATCACCGCGCTGGTCGCGGGACGCGAGCGCGGCCGCGGCCTCGCGCGCGACATCGATGCCCAATTGCGCGCGATCGGCGGCTCCATGACCACCATCACCGACCAGGCCGCCGGCAGTGCCGCCGCCGCTTCCCAGGGCAGCACAAATGTCCAGGCGGTCGCGGCGGGGGCGGAGCAGCTCGCCGCCTCGATCACCGAGATCAGCAGCCGCATGTCCGACGCCGCCACGATCACCGCGCGCGCGGTGGAGCAGGCGCGCACGACCGATGCGACGATCGGCGCGCTCGCCCGCGCCACCGGCCAGATCGAGCAGGTCGTCCAGCTCATCAACGCGATCGCGAGCCAGACCAACCTGCTGGCCCTGAACGCCACGATCGAGGCGGCCCGCGCCGGAGAAGCCGGGCGCGGCTTCGCCGTGGTGGCCAACGAGGTGAAGACGCTGGCCGAGCAGACCCGCAAGGCGACCGAGAGCGTCGCCGAGCAGATCACCGGCATCCAGACCGAGACCGGACGCGCGGTCGCCGCCATCCGCGACATCTCCGCCACGATCGGCGCGATCGCCGAGATCGCCGCGGCCACGGCGGCGGCGGTGGAGGAGCAGAACGCGGTCACCCGAGACATGTCGTCGAACATGCAGACCGCCTCGGAAGCGGTCGGCACCATCCGCGATGGTTCGGACCGGATCGCCGGGGCGATCGGCGCGGCGAACGCGGCCATCGCGACGGTGGCGGGGATGGCGGGCGAGCTCGCGGCCTGATTCGAACCCTGAACGGGATCGCCCGCCTCCCGTGGCGGGCCCGAACCGAAGATGCTTCCGCCCGTGCGGGCGGGCAGGATCAGAGCCGCACGAGCCGTTCCCGTCCCGCCGCCGCCTCGGCGTCGTTGCGTTCCGGCACGCCGGCGCGGCGCAAGCCCTCCGCGAAATGCACGCGGTCCGCCTCCTGCTGCATCGGCGTCGTTTCCAGGAAGCGCAGGATCGAGAAATCCGGCTCGACCGACAGCAGCCGCTTGCGCACCACCGCCGCCTCCTGGGTCCGCCCCAGATAGCCGAGCGCGGCCAGATAGGGCTTGTAGGCCGCCGAAAACGCCGGGTTCATCCCCACCACCGACCGCCCGATCGCCGCCGCCGCCTCGTAATCGCCCTTCATCAGGTGGATCAGCACGAAGAACGCATCGAAGAAGAACGCGAACGGATCGAACGGCGAGAGCTTCTTGTAGCGCAGATTGCGTCGTTCCGCCTCCGCCACGTTGCCAAGATAGGCGTGCGTCACCGCCGACAGCGCCCAGGCCATCGCCAGATTCGGATTGAGCGACAGCGCGCGCTCGTGCAGCACCACCGCCTCGTCCAGCCGCCGGTGCAGGAAGGCCCGCACATGCCCGCAGATCGTCAGGCCGCGCGCGTCGAACGGATCGAGCAGGATGGCGCGGTTGGCCAGCACCTCGGCCGCCTCCAGCGCCGCCGTGGAATCGGCCGCCCAGTGCTGGCCCACCATGAAGGTGTGCCAATAGGCGTACCAGGCATGGGCGGCGGCATAGTCGGGATCGCGCTCGATCGCCTCCTTCAGCAAGGCGCCGGCCTCCGCCAGCGCCTCCCGCTCCAGCCGGTTGATCAGCACCAGCGCGCGCAGCACCAGATGATAGGCGCTGGCCCCGGCGCGCGGGCGGGAGGCGACCCGGCGGGCCTCGATCAGCAGGATCTCGGGGTCGGTCTGCGCCACCACCTCGGCCGCGATCTCGTCCTGCAGGCTCAGCAGGTCGTTTGCCTGGCGGTCGAAGCGGCGCGCCCAGACCACCTGGTTGGCCTGGCGCAGATCGAGCAGCCGCACCGTGACCCGCAGCCGGTTGCGCACAAGCTGGATGCTGCCGTCCAGGAGGTAATCCAGGCCGAACAGCCGGCGGATGGTGATCTCGTCGCGGTTCTCGTCGGCGAAGCGGGCGAGCGAGGACGACGATGCCACGAACAGCCAGCGGAAGCGCGACAGCGCCGCCGTGATCTCCTCGGCGAAGCCCGGGCCGAGATGGGCGTCCGCCTCCTCGATGCCGATCAGGGTGAAGGGCAGCACGCCGATATGCGCCCCGCCCCGGGTCGGTCCCGACGGCGCCTCGGCCAGCAGGGGCGGTTCCTCCATCTCCTCGGGCGTCGGGTCGGGTGCCGGCGGGCGGCGCGGCAGGCGCGAGCCGGACGGGCCGCGGATCTCGGAGAGCAGCTTCTGGGTCTCGACCGAGGGCGCGGCGTCCAGCAGATCGGCCAGCACCGCGCGGCAGCGGTCATAGGCCTGGATCGCCATGCCGCGCTCGCCGCGCGCGGCGTGCGATTTCATCAGCGCTCGCCAGGCGCCCTCATGCGCGCGGTCGATGCGCAGCAATTGCTGGGCGGCGGGGATGGCGACGTCGGGATCGGACAGGCCGCGCAGCAGGTCCTCGGCCAGCTTCCGGCCGCGATCGCGCACCCGTTCGCGCTCCGCCGCCAGCCAGGAATCGAAGCTGGGATCGAGGCCGCTGAGGTCTTCCAGCAGATCGCCGTCGAGCAGCGACAGCGCCGCCGGATGCTCGACGGAGGCACGGGTGACTTCGTCCACGTCGATCCAGGTCGTGCCGGGGCGCAGGCTCAGATGGTCGCGATTGACCGCCAGGATGTCGGCCCCGGCGGGGGCGAGGGATTCCAGCAGCCGATGGATCTCCTGGCGCAGGGAAGCGCGCGCCTGCTCCTCCGGCCGGCGGCTCCAGAGCAGTTCGGCGAGCCGTCCGCGCAACGCCGGCCGCGGCGCCGACAGCGCGACGATCGCCAGCAGCGCGCGGGTCTTGCGCCCGACCGGCAACACGTTCTCTGCGCTGAAGGTCCAGGCCTCCATCTGCCCGATCAGGCGCAGGCGCAACACCGCCCCCGGCGGCATACCCGGGGGGTCATCCAGGCCGATCAGGGAGGGGAGGTCGCGCGGCGAAGGGTCCATCACGCTATTGTGAGCGTAGGGGTTGTATTGGCAAGCCCAAATGCACGCCTAGGACGCATTCGGCTGTTCAAATCTCGGCTTCGGAGAAGATTCGCCCGGCGTCGCCCCCCCAGGCCCCCCGGTAGCGGGAAAGCCAATGCTCCGCCTGGGACGGCGCGCCCGCGACGATCGCGTGCAGCGGATCGAGGTACGCGGCTTCGTCCGGCCCGCCCGGCCCGGCCATGCGGGCACGGGCGGCGAGGCCCCCCGCGGCGATCGCGAGCAATCCGCGCGCCAGATCCCGCGCCCGCCCGGCGCGGAACGGCGCCTCCAGCCCGAGACGCGGGACCGCGCCGCGCAGCGCCACCGCCTCGGCCCAGGTCACCTCGGCCAGCAGCGCATCGGCCGCGGCGAGCGCCGCCGGATCGTAGAACAGCCCGACCCAGAAGGCCGATTGCGCCAGCATCATCTCCGGCGTGCCGGCGTCCGCGCCGCGCATCTCCAGGAAGCGCTTGAGGCGGACATCGGTGAAGACGGTGGTGAGATGGTCGGCGAAATCGCCCATGCTCGCCGCTTCCCCGGCCAGGGCGGGAATGCGGCCCGCCATGAAATCGCGGAACCGCGCGCCGGCCACGTCGATGTAGCGCCCGTCGCGATAGACGAAATACATCGGCACCTCGTCGATCATCCAGGCGGCGTAACGCTCGAAGCCGAAACTCGGGTCGAGCATCACCGCGGGGATGCCGGCGCGCGCGTTGTCGGTGTCGGTCCAGACCTGCGCGCGATACGACAGGAAGCCGTTCGGCCGGCCCTCGGTGAAGGGCGAATTGGCGAACAGGGCGGTGGCGATCGGCTGGGCGCGCAGACCGACCCGCAGCTTCGTCCGCATGTCGTCTTCGGAGGCGAAATCGAGATTGACCTGCACCGTGCAGGTCCGCGTCATCATGTCGAGGCCGAGCGTGCCGACCAACGGCATGTAGCGGCGCATGATCGCGTAGCGGCCCTTGGGCATCCACGGCATTGCCGCGCGCATCGCGGTGGGATGGAAGCCGAGCGGGGCAAAGCCGATCCCGAGCGGGAAGGCGGCGTCGCGCACCGCGGCCATGTGCGCCGCCATCTCCGCGCGGGTTTCGTGCAGGGTCTCGAGCGGCGCGCCGGACAGCTCGAACTGCCCGGCCGGTTCCAGTGAGATCGCGGCCCCGTCCTGCTTGATCCCGATCGGGTTGCCGCTGTCGAGGATCGGCGCCCCGCCGCGACCGGGGCCGGTCTGGCGCGCCATCGCCTCCAGCAGCGGGCGGATGCCGGCCGTGGTCCCCGGCGCGGGTTCGTACGGCGGGGGGGCGAGATCGGTGCGGCGGAAGCCGAATTTCTCGTGCTCGGTGCCGATGCGCCAGTCGGCCGGCGGCTTGCAGCCGGCGGCGATGTAGTCGGCCAGTTGCCGCACCGAGGCGATCGGTGTGGTGTCGGCGTCGGTGGGATTGGACATGTCGCTCCGCACGGTTGGCGGGAGCCGGCAATTCCGGACCCGCGATCTCAGCCGAGTATTCAATCGCGCGGCGCTGCCTGCAACAGCGCGAGCCCCGCGAGGGCGGCGGTCTCGGCGCGCAGGATGCGCGGCCCAAGACCGACCGGGGTTACAAAGGGACGGGAGCCCAGAAGGTCAAGCTCCGCATCCGTGAAGCCGCCCTCGGGCCCGATCAGCAGGCCGGCGCGCGCGCAGGGCGGCGGCGGCGGGGCGGCGCTGCGTTCCATCGCGGCGAACAGCGGGCGATCGGCCGGCCAGGTGGCGAGCAGATCGGCCAGCGCGCGGGGCGGATGCAGCACCGGCAGGCTGAGGCGTTCGGATTGCTCGGCCGCCTCGGCGGCGATCGCCGCCAGCCGCTCCGGGTTCGTGCGCGCCGCGTTGGTGCGCGCGCTCAGCACGGGCAGCAGCGCGCTGGCGCCGAGCTCGGTCGCCTGGCGGACCAGCAGGTCGGTGGCGTCGCGCTTGAGCAGGGCAAAGGCGAGCCAGAGATCGGTCTCCGGCGCCTGCGCGCGGGTCCGGTGTTCGACGGTCAGGACCGCCTCGCCGCGCCGCGCCCGGGCGATGCGCGCCTGCCATTCGCCGTCCGCGCCGTTGAACAACAGGACCGGATCGCCCGGCGCGCGGCGCAGCACGTGGATCAGGTAATGCGCCTGCGCCGGCGTGGCGTGGAGCTCGGCGCCCGAGGCGGCCAAGGCGGCGAGCGGGGCGGCGACGAAAAGACGGATTGACCCGGGCATGATGGGGGGCAGAGTAGCGCGATGAGCGCGCACACCGATATCCGTCCCGAGGGCTGGATCGCCCTGCTCCCCCCCCGCCTGCGGCCCTTTGCGCTGCTGGCCCGGCTGGATCGGCCGATCGGCGTCTGGCTGCTGTTCCTGCCCGGCCTGTGGGGGATCCTGCTGGCGGGCATCGGCCCGGTCCCAAGCCTGGGGCTGATCCTGCTGTTCGCGCTCGGCAGCGTGGTGATGCGCGCGGCGGGCTGCGTGGTGAACGATCTCTGGGACCGCGACATCGACCGCAAGGTGGCGCGCACGGCGGGCCGGCCGCTGGCTTCCGGCGCGCTCGGGACCCTGGAGGCGCTGGTGTTCCTGGCGCTGCTGCTGGTGCTGGGTCTGGGCGTGCTGCTGATGCTGAACCGGCTGGCGCAAATCCTGGGGGCGGCCTCGCTGGTGCTGGTGGCGGTCTATCCGCTGGCCAAGCGGGTGACCTGGTGGCCGCAGCTGATGATGGGGGTGACCTTCGGCTTCGGCGCCCCGCTCGGCTATGCCGCCGCCGCGGGCCGGATCGATCCGGCCTGGGCGGCGCTGTATGGCGCGGCGATCCTGTGGGATCTGGGGTTCGACACGATCTACGCGCACCAGGACCGGGAGGACGACGCGCTCGCGGGGGTAAAATCCACCGCGCGCCTGTTCGGGCGGCACACGCGGCCGTTCCTGGCCGCCTGCTACACCGGGGCGCTGGCGCTGCTGGCGCTGGCCGGGGCGCTGGCCGGGCTGGGGTTGTGGTTCTATCCGCTGCTGGGGCCGCCGGCGGTGCTGCTGGCCTGGCAGGTGATCGCGCTCGATATCGACGATCCGGCGCGGTGCCTGCGGCTGTTCAAGCTGAACCGGGAGGTCGGGCTGGCGGTCGCACTCGCCCTGCTGGCGGGCTTCGCGTGAGCCGCGGGGAAGGATTGGCCCGTGCCGCTGTTCGCCGCGATGTCGCGGCCCGATTGCTCGGCTGCGCGCGCCTCCGGCGCGGCCCGGGCCGTCCGGCATGGGCTGAACCGGCGCGCCTCAGCCCGCGGCGAGCGCGGCGAGCCGGCCCGGCTCGCGGAGGACCACCATGGTCGCGTTGGGGATCTCGATCATCCCGTCCGCGCGCAGCCGGCTCAGGGTCCGGCTGACGGTTTCGATCGTGAGGCCGAGATAATCGGCGATGTCGCCCCGGCTCATCGGCAGGTTCAACACCGCCCGCGGCCGGCCGCACGGGGCGGCGACCGCCTGGGCATGCAGAAACGACGCCACCCGCTCACGCGCCGTCTTGCGCCCCAGTAGCAGCATCTGCTCCTGCGCGGCCACCAGTTCGGTCGCCGCGCGTTCCAGAAGCCGCCGTTCCAGCGCCGGGAAATCGCCGAGCAGGCGGAACATGCGCGCGCGCGAGAAACGGCAGAGCCGGACCCGATCGGTCGCCTCGGCGCTGAAGGCGTAGGTGGAGGACACGGCGAGACCCAGGAAATGCCCGCGCGCGACGAAGCCGGTGATCTGGCGGCGCCCATCCGCCATCAGCTTGTAGAGCTTGGCCGACCCGGCCGTGAGGTTGAAGAAGGCGTCGGCCGGATCGCCCTCCTCGATGAAGGTCTGGCCCGGCTCGACCGTGGTGACGACGGCGAGCTCGGCGAGGCGGGCAAGATACTCGTCGCCGATCGCGTTGCAGACGCTGTCCGCCCGCGCGTCGCAGGAGAGACAGGGCTCCAGGCCGGGAGGGGCGGCGCCATGGGGACGGGCGGATGCGCTCATGCGGG
>JAKAZN010000058.1 GCA_021815835.1 Pseudomonadota bacterium | reverse complement strand
GCGCGCGCCAGAGGGGGCGCCAGAGGGGGGGGTTAGGTGCCTACCTTCAGCGGGGCGATCAGGCCGCGCAGACAGGCCAGCACGGACAGCGGCGTGATGCGCCCGGTGCGCGGGTTTCCGGGGCTCGGAACATTCTCGATCGTCATCGTGAAGCGCGCGGCCTCCGCCTCCACCCGGACAATGTGGATGTTGCGATCGATCCCGGGATCGGCCCAGATTTCGACCCGCGTGCGCATCGGCCCGATCCCGGCCAGCGCCAGCGCGGCGGCGACGTTCACATTCGCGGGAAACCCCGCGGCGGCGGCGAGCGCGGTGCCGGCGAACACCCGGCGCGGCGCAATGAGGCCGGAAAGATCGATCCCCCGCGCGCGCAGATAGGGCGCGCCGGCGAGCCCCGCCGGCGGCTTGCGGGTTTCCAGGGTCACGCTTTCGATCGGGCCTTCGGCGGCGGCGCGCACCGCGTCCAGCCCCAGCAGCGCGCCGGTCGGCACGACGATGCGCGCGCCCGTTTCGGCGGCGCGACGGACGAGGTCCATGCGGCCCAGCAGCGCGCCGACCGAGGCGGGGATGAGGATCCGACCGGCCTCGATCGCGGGTTCCGCGATGGCGGCAAAGAGCGCGGCGGGGGCGGCTTCGATGACGATGTCGGCCTCCGCCAGGCGATCGAGCGGCACGATCTCGGGCGGGGTCTTGAAATCCGCGAGCCGCGCGGCGGCGCCGGCGGGATCGCGCACCGCGACCGCGATCAGGCGCAGCCCCTCGATCTCGTGATCAAGCGCGCGGGCGAGGGGCAGGCCGATCGCGCCCAGGCCGGCGATCGCGACCGTTTTGGTCATGGCAAGCCATCCTTCGTTGCGCGGCGGCGGGACGGATGCGCGCCGCGTCGGGGGCTGTGTGGCATCGAATCGGCGGGAATTGCAACCATTACGTGTAACGGCGGCTGATTGCTCGCGGGTTTCGGGCGTCGGCCAACGCCCGGGCGCGGGCCAGGTCGGCTTCGGTGTTGACGTTCAGGAAGGCTTCCGCGGGCGCGCCGGGGATGGCGACCGGGCGCATCCCGATTCCGGCGGCGAAGGCGCTCACCGCGCGCGGCGCGCCGCGTGCGAGCCAGTCCCGCAGCGCCGTGCGCGCCGCGCCCGGCCAGATTGCCACCAGATAATGCGTGCGAGGGTCCTCTGTCGTATCGTGATCGGCCGCGCAGCCCGGCGCGGGCGCAAGCGCCGACGCAAGGCCCGGGGGCAGGAACGGTGTATCCCCCGGCACGGTCAGCAGCGCGGTGGCGCCTTGCGTGTGCGCCCAGTCGAGGCCCGCGAGCAGGCCCGCGAGCGGCCCCATTCCCGCGAATCTTCCATCCCCCAGCACGGGCAGGCCGAAACTCGCGAATCTGGCGGGGTCGCCATTGGCGCTGAGCGCGATCGGCTCGGCTGGCGCCGCGCGGAGGGCGGCGAGGACGCGGGCCAGGATTGTCTCGCCGCCGATCCGAAGCAGCGGCTTGTCCGCCCCGCCGAGGCGTCGCCCGGCCCCGCCGGCGAGGATCAGCCCGGCGGGCGGGGTCATGGCAGCGCGATGTCGAGCCAGCCGGCGGGATCCATCCGCGCGGTCTCGCCCATGCGCAGCAGCACGGTGGTGGTGTCGGACTCGACGATCGCGGGGCCGGCAAGCGCCTGGCCGGGCGCCAGGGCGGTGAAATCGTACACCGGCGCGGCGTGCCAGCCACCCAGGAAGATGTTGCGTTCCCCGATCGGCGGCGCGTCCGGCGCCGGCGGCAGGGGTCGCGCGGGCGGGGCGGCGAGATGGCCGATGATGGAGGCGCGCGCGTTCGTCACCACCACCTCCTGATCGGGCATCGCGTAGGTATAGAGCGCCTGGTGGCGGGCATGGAACCGCGCTGCGATCGGCGTGGGGTCGTTCCAGTCAATACCGTCGAGCGGGACCGGGATTTCGAACACCTGCTCGCCATAGCGCATGTCGGCGGCGCGCTTGATCGTTGCGTCGGCGCCGAACGGGCCGAGCCGGGCGCGGCCCTCCGCCTCCATCGCGGCGAAGGCGGCGCACAGCGCGGCGGGATCGACGCCGCGCGATTGATCGAGGCTGCGGGCGAGCTCGATCCGGGGATCGGTGTTCAGCATCCCCCAGGCGGACAGGACGGACGCGGTGCGCGGCACCATCACGCGCGCGATGCCGAGCATGGCGGCGACCGCCGTGACATGCAGCCCCGCCGCGCCGCCGAAGGCGAGCAGCGCGAAGCCGCGCGGATCGACCCCGCGGCGGATCGTGGCGAGCCGCACCCCATCGGCCATCGTGGTGTTCACCATCAGATGGATGCCGGCGGCGGTTGCTTCATCCGTCAGGCCCAGTTCCGCGGCCAGACGCACGACGGCTTCCGTGGCGGCGCGCGCATCGAGCCGGCGCGCCCCGCCCAGGAATCGCGTGGGGTCGAGATAGCCGAGCACCAGATTCGCATCCGTCACGGTCGGGGTCGTCCCGCCCAGGCCGTAGCAGGCGGGGCCCGGCTCGGCGCCCGCGCTGGCCGGGCCGACGATCAGCAATCCGGAGCGGTCCCGTTGCGCGATCGATCCGCCGCCGGCGCCGAGGGTGACGATATCCAGCGCCGGCAGCGCGATCCGCGCGGGGCCGACGACGCGGCCCTCGGCGAGGCCCGGCGTGCCGTCGCGCAGCAGCGCGATATCGGTGCTGGTCCCGCCCATGTCGAAGGCGATCAGGTCCCGCACGGGACCGGAGGCGGCGAGCGCGACCGCGGCGGCCACGCCGCCGGCCGGACCCGACAGCGCGGTGCCGGCGGCCAGACGGATCGCTTCGGCAACCGTCGCGACGCCGCCATGCGAGAGGATCACGAACAGCGTGCCGGCAAAGCCGGAATCCGCGAGGCGGGATTCCAGCCGACGCAGATACGCGGCGATCACGGGGCCGACGGCGGCATTGGCGATGGTGGTGGAGAAGCGCTCGAACTCCTTGATCTGCGGCAGGATTTCAGCCGAGGCGGTGACAAAGGCGTCGGGCAGGCGTGCGCGGACCGCTGCCGCCGCCAGGTGTTCGTGGGCGGGATTGGCCCAGGAATGGAGGAAGCAGATCGCGACGGACTCGACCCGTTCCGCCTCGAGCGTCTTGAGCGCGGCTTCCAGACTGGCGGGGTCGAGCGGAATTGCCACGGTGCCGTCGGGGCGCAGGCGTTCGCGCACGGAGAGGCGCAACGCACGCGGTACCAGGGGCGCGGGCGGGGGAAGGCGGAGATTGTAGCGTTCGGGCTTCAGGCCCTCGCGCATCTCGATGATATCGCGATGGCCTTCGGTGGTGAGCATCGCCACGCGCGCGATCTTGCCCTCCAGCAGCGCGTTGGTCGCCGCCGTGGTGCCGTGGATGATGCGCGTCGTGATTGCCAGCAGCGCGGCCGGCGCCAATCCCAGGGCCGTGGCGGCGCGGGCGATGCTGTCCAGCACACCTACCGACTGATCGGCCGGTGTGGTGGCGGCCTTGGCCAGGGTGATGGTCCCGTCGGGCGCGGCCACCACCACGTCTGTGAAGGTGCCGCCGACATCGATGCCGATGGTGTAGGTCATGGCGTGAAAGTCATGGGGCAGCCAGGATCGCCGCGGCGGAACACAGACCACGATCGTAGGCGATTATGCCGAAGCCGGAAACCAGCGCGTGCCGGGCGCGTGCGACCTGGCGTCCGGGTGCGGCGCCGAGCAACTGGCGCATGGCCTCGGTCAGTCCGAGATAGCCGCCGGCCGCGCCGGCCTGCCCGGCCGAGAGCTGCCCCCCGCCAGTGTTGTGCGGAAACGTGCCGTCCCAGGTCAGGGTTTCGCGGCGGATCAGCCCGGGCGCGCCGAAGCGCGGGGCGAAGCCGAGATCTTCCAGTTGCATCATCGCCATCGCCGGGTAGTCGTCGTAGGTCTGCACCAGATCGATCTCCGCCGGGCCGATCCCGGCTTGCGCCCAGAGCGCGTCCCGGTCCGCCGCCGCGCCGGTGCGGAGCTGGATCGGATCGTCGGGAAAGCCGTTATGACGCTCGATCGCGGCGCGCACGCGGATCGCGGGCAGGCCGAGATGCGCGGCACGGTCAGCCGCCATCACCAGGAAACCCTCGGCGCCAGCGCAGGGGAGCACGCAATCGAGCAGATGCAGCGGCTCGGCGATCGGCCGCGCGGCAAGGTAGTCGGCCATCGTGAGGGGCGTACGCAGCAAGGCCAGCGGATTGGCTGTCGCGTTGCGGCGCTGCGCGAGGCAGAGACGGCCGAAATCCTCCCGCGTGGCGCCGGATGCGCGCATGTAGGCCTCGGTGATCAGCGCGAAACTGGCATTCGGTCCGCCAGCGCCGTGGGGATAGACGGCATCCGCCGCGAATCGGCTGAACCCGGCCAGCAGATCGCGGAAGCTCGTTTCGTTCGCGGTATCGCCAGCCAGGCAGGCGACGATCGTCGCATCGCCCGCCTGAACCGCGCGCGCGGCGCGGCGTAGCGCGATGACGCCGCACGCGCCGCCGAACGGCAGCTGCTCCAGGAAGCGCGGCGACAGACCCACATGCTGGGTGAAGCCCACGGCGGTATCGGGGGCGAGGGTGAAGGACGAGACACACAGACCGTCGATCTGCCCCGCGGCCAGCCCGCTGGCGTCGCGCAGCCGCCGCAGCGCGCGGGCGAGGAACCAGGCGGCGCCGTGCTCCGACCGGCGCTGATAGGGTTCGGTGACCGGCGCGCAGAGCGCGATGTCGTCATAGCCCGTCATGGGCGTGGGCGGCGCTTGCGCGCGCGCAGATCGAGGCAGGCGCCTTCGGCGAGCAGGTGCGATGCCAGCGCCTTCATTTCGCCCCGCGCGATCTTCCGGCTGGCGGTGAGGGGCAGGGCGTCCACGAAGGCGATCCAGCCGGGGGCCTTGAAGTAGGAAAGCTCGGTCAGTGCGTGGCGGAGGATGTCGTCCGCCAGCGCGGCCTGCGCGTCCGGAGCGACCGGGGCCTTGGCGACGATGCAGGCCAGCACTTCCTCGCCGCGTAACGGATCGGGCGCGGCGGCGACGGCGACATCGGCGATGGCGTGGTGGCGGCGCAGCGCGATCTCCACCTCGACGGCGCCGATATTCTCTCCGCTGCGGCGGATCAGGTTCTTCTTGCGGTCGATGAAATAGAGCGCGCCGGTTGCGTCCGCGCGCACCAGATCGCCCGTATGGAACCAGCCGTCGGCCCAGGCGGCTTCGGTGGCGACGGAATCGTGCAGATAGGCGGAGAAGAAGCCGGCGCGCGGATCGGGACCGGCGGCGCGGACCAGCAATTCTCCGGATTTCGCCGGTTCGCCCGATTCATCGACGATGCGGGTTTGAACCGAAGGCGCGGGCCGGCCGAAGCAGCCGGTGCCGACCCCGCGTGGCGCGCGGTCGGCGATCACCACCGCGCCGGCGCCCGTTTCCGTCATCGCCCAGGCCTCCAGCAAGGGAAACCCGAAGCGCGTCTCGAACGTCGCGTGCTGGGTGGGATCGACCCCGGCACCGAAGCCGAAGCGGATTGCGTGCGTCCGGTCACGCGGATCGGGCGGGGCGGCCAGCAGCATCGCCGGCATGACGCCGAGATAGTGTACGATCGTCGCGCCGGAGTGCCGCACATCGTCCCACCAGGTCGCGGGATGGAACCGGTCGAGCTGGATCAAGGTGCCGCCGGTCGCGATCATCGCCATCGTCGAATAGGCCATGGCGTTCATATGCGTGAGCGGCAGCGGCGTGAGCAGACGGTCGCCGTCGCGCAGCGCGGCGAGGCCGTCGAGCGAGGCATACCATGCCGCGATCCGCAGGAAATATGCGTTCGACAGCATGCAGCCCTTGGGCGGCCCGGTGGTGCCCGAGGTGTAGAGCAGCGCACATTCGTCATGCGCGAAGGGCGCGGCCGCCGGCGCGGGCGGAGGCGCCTCGTCGGGTGTGATGCTGGGCGTGAAGCGCGCGGCCAGCCGGTCGCGATGCGCGGGCGCGGCAACGGCCAGCACGATCCCGCTATGGGTGATCAGGTAGTCGCACTCCGCGGGGCGTAACTCCGCCGACAGCGGCACGACCCCGGCGCCCAATCCGTTCAGGGCGAACCAATGCATGAAAAAATCGGGGCGGTTTTCCAGCATCAAACCCACGCGATGGCCGGGTCCGTAGCCGGCGCGGGCGTAGCGCGCGCGCAGCGCGGCGACCGCGGCGGCGGCGTCCGCGTAGGTCAGGGGCCCGGCGGGAATGTCGTAGACGCGCGCGGTCGCCTCCAGCACATGCAGGAACGCCCGCCCCGGATGGCGCGCGGCGGTCGCGGCAAACAGCGCGGCCGGGTTGGTTTCAGAGAAAGAGCTGGATGGATGGCAGGGCGGCATCGCAATTCACCAGCTCGATCCGCTTCATCCGGATCCGGATCGATCCTGCTTCCCGGATCAGCGTATGCCATGCCACGCCGGCGAGGTGCAGCGTCTCGTCGCCGCGCGCCTCAGCGTAGAAAAATGGTGTACGGGTCAGCCAACTGGCCCCATCGGCGGTTTCTAGCTCCGGCGCCTGCAAGACGTGCTGGCTGAAGCTCGGCGGGCGTTGCGAGGGCGGGTGGCGGCGCAGCCGTTCGATGCGTAGCCGCAGCAGCAGCCGGTCCTCATAGGCCAGTGAGGTATGGGTTTCGGAATCCGTCTGCCCGCGCGCGAGCGGCACCCAATAGACGCCGTCCTCGGCGAACAGCGCGTACCATTCGTCCCAGCGCTTCTCGTCCAGCAGCCGCGCTTCGGCATACAGGAACCGGGCGATCTCGGCCTCGGTCATGGCGCGTCCGTCATCAGCGCCGCCCAGGCGCGGAACTGGTTGCGCATGGAGACCTCGCTGGTGCCGTTCTCCGTCATCACCCCGTCTTCCGGCCCGCGATGATCGCGATGCAGACTCACCCACGGATTGCCGCCGGCGGCCAGACCCTCCTGGATCAACCGGTAGCAGGCCTGGTCGTCATGGCCGACGACCGACAGCGGCGAATTGATCAGCCTGGTGTAGGTCACGTTGCGCTTGAGGAAGATATCCGGCGCGCCCCTCGGGCGGAACGTCCAGCTTTCCAGCACGGTGCGATCCACCGCCACGGGGCGGGCCACCCGGATCGCCTGGATCGCGCCCTTGATCGTCAGCGACGGGTAATAGACCGTGTTGTGGCGCACGGTGCCCAGGATATCGCGCGCGCGCTCCGCGCCGTACGCCTGTTCCATCGCCGCGTCGTATTCAGGCACCGCGCCGTAGCCGGAATGGATCGAGAAATGCACCCCGGAAAAGGAATGCCCATTCGGGAACACCCGCACACCCATGCCGTCGAAGAAATCATAGCTGCCGACGAAGGGGACCAGCTGCTCGATCGCCATCGGCTTCGCCGCGTCGGCCGGTTGGTCGGCCCAGAGCTCCTTCGCGGTCCCCGCCGAGGACGCATGGGCCGCCATCGGGTGCATCGAATCGTTCAGGTTCTCGACGAACAGCTTCCAGTTGCAATCGTGCAGATAGCGCAGTACTCCGCCGGCGATTTCCAGCTCCCCCACCGGAGAGCGGTCCGCCATGTAGTCGATCGAGGACAGTGAATCCCCAAAATATGCTGCCGCGTCCGGCCCGGTATCCGACAGCCGGGCGAAGACGAAGCCGCGATAGGTCTCGGAGGCGACGGCGCGCAGGCCGGACGCGGCCTCGCAGGCGGCAAATCCCGTGCCGTCATAGCCCGTGCGCAGCGGGATGGCGGCGATGGTGCCGTCGGTCCGGTAGCTCCAGTTGTGATACGGGCAGCGGAGGAAGCGGCCCGCGGAACCCGTGCGCTCGGAGACGATCCGCGCGCCCTTGTGTGCGCAGCGGTTGCGCAGCACGCGCACCGATCCGTCCGGCTGGCGGATCATCAACACCGGCTCGGTGCCGATCTCGGCGGTCAGGTAGTCGCCCTGTTCCGGGACCTGGCTCGCGTGGCCGACATAAATCCAGGCGCGGGCGAAGACACGCTCCATCTCCAGACGGAACAAGCCGGGATCGGTATAGACATCCCGGTGCACCGCGTCGGGGCGCACCAGGGCGCGGATGGCGTCCGGATCGTCGCCCCAGCGCGTCATGGCGCGCGCGAGACGAGCGCCAGCACCCGGCACGGGCTG
>JAKAZN010000057.1 GCA_021815835.1 Pseudomonadota bacterium | reverse complement strand
GATTTCTTCGCCCGAAGCAGCGCGATCGACCAGGCGGGAAAGTTGGGTCTTGGCGTCGTAGATGTTCACGGTCTCGATCATGGCTGGGCCGGGTTGAAGATAGGTTAAGAGGGGGAGGCGGTTTTCGTGGTGGTGGTGGTGGTAGCGTAGACCAGACCAGATGGTCTGGTCAAGGGCGGGCTGCCCGCACCGCCGCCATCGCCTGCGCGAACACCGCGTCCGGATCGAGCGCGGTTGTATCCAGGCACACCGCGTCCGCCGCCGGCCGCAGCGGCGCGGCCAGTCTGGCCGCGTCCATCGCGTCGCGCGCGCGCATATCCGCCTCCACCCGCGCGAGCGGCACCTCGGTCCCCTTCCCCGCCAGTTCCGCCCAGCGCCGCCGCGCCCGCGCCGGCAGGGTCGCGGTCACGAACAGCTTCACCTTCGCGTCCGGGAAAATCACCGTGCCGATATCCCGACCATCCAGCACCGCGCCCGACGCGGTCGCGAAGCCGCGCTGGAACTCCAGCAAGGCCGCGCGCACGGCGGGAATGGAGGCGACCGAGGCCGCCGCCGCATCGGCCGCCGGGCCGCGCAGATCGCCGCGCGCGAGGTCCTCGGGAACCAGGCTCCGCGCGGCCGCGGCAGCCGCATCGGGCTCGGCGGGATCGGCTCCCAGGTCCAGCACGCGCCGCCCGACGGCGCGATAGAGCAGGCCGGTATCGAGGTAGGGCAGCCCCAGCGCGGCGGCCAGACGGCGCGCGAGCGTGCCCTTCCCCGCCGCCGCCGGGCCGTCGATGGCGATCACCAGGGCCTGGTTGGCCGCCTCGTGGGTGCTCATCCGCTCAGCCTCCCGGCTGCGAGGCGCTGATCGCCGCGCCGAGGCTGGCCATCAGCGCGACGAAACCGGGAAAGCTCGTGTCGATGAAGGCGCCGTCATCGATCGTGACAGGGGCGGCGGCGGCGAGGCCCAGGACCAGCCCGCTCATCGCCAGGCGATGATCCATATGCGTCGCCACCACCCCTCCCCCGGGCGGCTTGCCACCGGTGCCGTGCACGATCAGGTCGTCGCCCTCGATCTCGACCCGCACGCCGTTCGCGCTCAGCAGGGCGGCGGTGCCGGCGAGCCGGTCGCTCTCCTTCACCCGCAGCTCCTTGAGCCCGCGCAGTCGGCTGGTCCCGCGCGCGCAGGCGCAGGCAACGGCGAGGATGGGGTATTCGTCGATCATGCTGGGCGCCCGGCCGGGCGGGACGTCGATGGCGCGCAGCGCGCCGAACCGCGCGGTCAGGTCGCCCACCTTCTCCCCGCCGGCGAGCCGTTCGGCGCCGATGGTGAGGTCCGCGCCCATCTCATGCAGGCATTCCAGCAGCCCGGCGCGCAGGGGATTGAGGCCGACGCCGCCGATCGTGACCGCCGATCCCGCCACCAGCAGGGCCGCGATCAGCGGGAACGCGGCCGAGGACGGATCGCCCGGCACCAGGATATCCGCCGCGCGGAGTTCGGGCTGGCCGGCGAGCGTGATGATCCGCCCCCCCCCGGCGATGTCCACGACGACGCGCGCGCCGAAATGGCGAAGCATGTTCTCGGTGTGGTCGCGGGTCGCTTCCGGTTCCTCCACCCGTGTCTCTCCGGGCGCGTTCAGGCCGGCGAGCAGGAGCGCGGATTTCACCTGCGCCGAGGGCACCGGGACGCGGTAGTCGAGCGGCAGCGGGTCGGTCGCACCCTCGATCGCCAGCGGCAGCCGCCCGCCCTCGCGCGCGGTGAAGCGGGCGCCGGTGGCGGCAAGCGGTTCGGTCACGCGGCGCATCGGCCGACGGCGGAGGCTCGCGTCGCCCGTCATCACCGCGAAGCCCGGGGAGGTGGCGAGGATGCCGCAGAGCAGCCGCGCGGCGGTGCCGGAATTGCCCATGTCGAGCACGTCGGCGGGTTCGATCAGCCCACCGACGCCGCGGCCGGCGACGCGCCAGCTGTCTGCGCCGTCGCGGGTGATTTCGGCGCCGAGGGCACGCATGGCGGCGGCGGTGCGAAGCACGTCCTCGCCTTCGAGGAGGCCGGAGATGCGGGTCTCGCCGAGCGCGAGAGCACCGAACATCAGCGCGCGATGACTGATGGATTTGTCGCCGGGCACGACGATGCGCCCGCTGAGGGGGGCGGAGGGCGGAGCGCGCAACGGCGAGGGGGCAACGGTCATGGCGGGCGATTATCACGCCCGAACGCCGGTGACGATGCCGCGCCGGCAGCGCCCTTCGGCCCGGCAGCGCCCTTCGGCAAGGTCAGCCCGATCGCCACCGGCACCGCCAGCAGCACCAGCGGGAACTGCAACAACAGTCCCGAGATGATCGCGATCGCCAGCGGCTGCTGCATCCCCGACCCCGCGCCGAGCGCCAGCGCCAGCGGCATCAAGGTCAGGATCGCCGCCAGGGTGGTCATCGCGATCGGCCGCAGCCGGTTCCCCGCCGCCGCCGCCAGCGCCTGCCGCGCCGGCATCCGCCGGGTCAGTTCCACGTATTCGGACACGTAGAAGATCGCGAGCTCTGTGGAGATGCCGATGATCATCGTCATCCCCATCAGCGCGGTGATGTTCAGCGCCACCCCCGACACCCACAGCCCGGTGAACACCGAAGTCGTGGACAGCAGCGCCGAGAAGATGATGATCACCGGCAGCCAGAAGCGCTGGTACAGCACCAGCAGCAGCACGAACTCCGCCACCAGGGCGGCAAGGAACACGCGGATCAGACCGGCGAAGGCGATCTGCTGCTGCTGGTACAGCCCGCCCAGCGAGACCCGCATCCCCGCCGGCAACAGCCCCGGCCGCGCCAGCACCGCGCGCACATCGGCGATCGCGGCGCCGAGGCCGCGACCCTCGATCCGTCCCGTCACCGCGACCATCTGCTGGAGGTTGTCGCGATCGATCTCCGGCTGGCCCGAGACCTGTTGCACGCGCGCGATCATATCGAGCGGAAACAGATGCCCGTCCGGCGCGCGGATCGGCAGCGCGGCGATATCGTTCGTGGTGCGCCGCTCGCGCGCGGGCACCCACACCCGCACGCCCTCCATCCGATGCGCGGTCGGGACCTCGGCCGCGAGCGTGCCGGTGAGCGCGGTTTGCAGCGCCTGGCGCACCGCCTCGGGCGAGACGCCTTGCAGCGCGGCCTTGGCGGGATCGACGCGGATATCGAGCGCGTCGCCCGCCAGCACGACGCCACTGCGCACTTCCACCACCCCGCGCAGCCGCGCGATCGCGGCGGCCACGCGGCGCGCGGTCGGGATCAGCGCCGCGGTATCGTCGGGGTCGAACAGCTTGATCTCGATCGGTTGCGGCACGGCGGTCAGATCGCCGATCAGGTCGCTCATCAGCTGGGCGGTATCGACCGTGACGCCGGGAACCTCGGCGTGGATGCGCCGTCGCACGCGCGCCATGACCTGGCCGATCGGCGGGCGCGCGCCGGCGGTCAGGCGGACGAAGAAATCGCCCTGGTTGGGTTCATTCAGATCGCCGCCCAGGCCCATGCCGGTGCGGCGGGAGAACGTTGCCACCGCGGGATCGGCGCGCAGGATCGCTTCCACCTGGCGCAGTTCGCGGTCGGTCTCGCTGAGCGAGGTGCCGGGCAGGGTGTGGTAGTCCATCACGAACCCGCCCTCGTCCATCGCCGGCATGAAGCCGGTCGGCACCCGGCTGTAGGCGACGTAGCCCAGCGCGAGCAGCGGCAGCAGCACCACCAGGATCAGCCAGGGCCGGCGGATCAGCCGGGCGAGCAGGCGCTGATGGGCGCGCCCGATCGGCCCCGGCCCGGAAGCGCCCGGATCGCGCCAGCGCTCGAAATCGATCAACCCGCGCGCGAGCAGCGGCACCGCGAACAGGGTGAGCAGCATCGAGATCACCAGCGCGGCACCCATCGTCAGCGCGAGCGCGCGCGAGAACGCGCCCGTCACGCCGCCCAGGAAGGCGAGCGGGACGAACACGATGATGGTGGCGAGGCTCGATCCGCCGAGCGGGACCAGAAATTCGCGTGCCGCCGGCAGCACCTTCAGGCGGAATCCGCCGGCGCCATCTTCCGACCTATCGGCGCGGCCGGCGCGGCGCGCGATATGCTCGATCATGACGATCACGTCGTCGATGACCAGGCCGACCGCGGCGGCGATCCCGCCCAGGGTCATGATGTTGAAGCTCTGGCCGAGCAGAAGCAGCACCAGGATGGTGATCGCGAGCGTGGCCGGCACGGTCAGCATCGCCACCAGGGTGACGCGCCAGCTGCGCAGGAATGCAAGCAGCACCAGGCCCGCGAGGCCGAGGCCGATCAGCACCGCGTCGCGCACGCTCGCCGCCGATTGGGTGACCAGCACCGACTGGTCGTACCAGCTCCGCACCGCGACGCCCGGCGGCATCGGGAATCCGGCGATGACGCGACGCACGGCGGCGGCGATGCGCACGGCGTTGCCGGAGGGTTGCTCATAGACGTTGAACAGCACGGCCTGCTTGCCGTCCTCGGTCACCCGCACCCATTGCGGCACCGTGGCGCGGGTCACGCGCGCGACATCGCCAAGCGTGACCACCCCGCCGGGTCCGGCCGAGAGCACGGTGGCGCGGAGCTGGGCGCTGCCGCGGTAGCCGTCATTCACCAGCACCAGGAACAGCTTGTCATGGTCCTGCGCGCGCCCGACGGCTTGCAGCACGCCGCCCCGGCGCAATGCGGTGACCACGTCCGACAGCGCGAGGCCGCGCGCGGCGAGGCGATAGGGATCGACCAGCACATGCACCTCCGGCACGGCGCCGCCTTCCACGCCGACCCGTTTGACACCGGGAATGGCGGAAAGCAGGGGGGCGAGCTGGTACTGCACGATCTCGCGCAGCCTCGTGAGCGGGATCGTGGGCGAGGTGAGACCGTAGGAGACGATCGGGAACGTGGTCGGATCCATCCGCAGCACGCTCGCGGTGGTGCCGGCGGGCAGGTCGGGCATGGCATCGGCGATCGCCTGCTGCACCTCGAGCGTGGTCTGGATCATGTCCCGGCCCCAGCCAAAATCGAGCTGCACCTGCGCCGAGCCGCGCGAAGTGACGGAGCGCACGGCGCGCAGGCCGGGCACGCTGCGCACCGCCTCCTCCACCCTGCGCGTGACCAGCAGGACCATCTGGCGCGCGGGGCGATCCCCGGCGGCGAGTTCGATCCGCACGCGGGGGAAAGAGACCTGGGGAAACAGGCCGACCGGCAGAGTAGTCGCGGCGGCGAGGCCGGCGACGGCCAGCGCCGCCATCACCAGCAAGATCGCGCGGCGATGCCGCTCCACGAGGTCGACGAAGCCCATCAGCGGGCGGGCGCCGGCGGGGCGAGGCGGACGGCCATGCCGGGGGCGAGCTGGTAGGCGCCCTGGATCACCAGCTTCTCGGCGGGCACGATCGCGCCGGCGATAACGGTCTGGCCACCGACCTCGCCCACCACCCGCACCGGAACGCGGGCAGCGTGGCCGCGCGCCACCTGGAAGACGAAATCCCCTGCCCTGCCCGACATCACCGCATCGCGCGGGACGATCCAGCCGCGATACCAGCCGGTGCGGATCGCGGCGCGGAAGCTCGCCCCGGCCAATGGCGGGTCGATCGCGCCAGGGGAGGTGACAGCGGGGGCGATCAGCACCTCCACCAGATGGGTCACGGGGTCCAGCATCCCGCCGACGCCGGTGACGGTCCCGGCGAACCCGGCGCCGCCCGAAAGCGGGGTCAGCGCGACCGGCTGACCGGGCCGGACCAGGCGCGCCGCGCGCGGCGGCAGGCCGATGGCGATCAGCAGCGCGTCGCGCCGGGTCAGTGCGAAGAGCGGCACGCCGGCCGCTACCGCCTGGCCCTGCGTGACCGCGACCGTCGCGACGATGCCGGCGAAGGGCGCGGGCAGCGCCTGGCTCGGCGCGCCGCCGCCCTCCTGGCGCAGCGCCTCCAGCGCCGAGGCCGCGTCCGTCACCGCCTTGTCGGCGCGCGCAAGCTGGTCGGTGGTGGCGAGACGGGCGGCGCGGAGCTGCGCGACATGCGCCCGTTCGGCGCGGGCGAGCGTGAGCGCGGTCCCCGCCTGATGATACTGGGCCCGCACCGCGGGAGTTGCGGCAATGACAGCGAGCGTCGCGCCGGCGGCGACCGCCTGGCCGGGCACGACGGCCAGGCGCGCGACGATGCCGGCGTGCTGCACGGCGAGGCTGATGGTTCCGTCCGGCGCGGGCCGCGCGATCCCGTAGCCGATCGCGGTGCGCGCCAACCGGCCGGCGCGCGGGGTCTCGGTCTGGACCAGCACGGAGGGCGCGGCGAGCGCCGGGGCAGGCCCAAGGGCAAGTGAGGCGAGCAGGAACGCGACCGCGTAGATGGCGCGCACGATGGCGGGGCGGCGGGTCATCGTGGTCGTTTCCTGGTCACCTTGGGCATCCCGGCGCCGATCAGGGTCGCCATCGTCACCTGTCGCTCCAGCAGGCTCTGGTCCAGGCCCAGCACCTGACGGGCGGCGTCGATCCGGGCGGTGACGAAATCCACATAGGCACGCTCCGTCAGGTTGCCGGCCTGGAAGGCGCTGGTGGCGGCGGCGGCGATCGCCGCGGTGCGAACGAAGCGGGCGCGGGCGGCGTCGCGCTGGGTGCGCAACAGTGCGGTCTCGGCGCGGAGCGCGCGGATCTCCCCCTGCGCCTGCGTCAGCCGCGCGGCGTATTCGGCGCGGAGCTGGCGGCGGGTCGCGCGGGCCAGCGCGATCGCGCCCTGGTTGCGGTCGAACACCGGCAGATCGAGCGTGATCTGGGGACCGAAAGTGCGGACATTCGAGGTATCCGATCCGCCCGTCAGACCGAATGTCAGTCGCGGGAATTGCGCCAGGATCGCCGCCCGCAGCCTCGCGTCGGCGGCGCGATAGCCGAGGCGGAGCGCGATCAGGTCGGGCCGCCGGTCGGCGATCCCCGGCAGGGCGGCGGCGATCGCGCCGGCCGGGACCGGCGGCAGGTCCGGGCGGCGCGCAAGCGGAAGCGGTGCGCCGGGAGCAAGGCCGAGCAACGCGGCCAGGCGATGGCGCAGGCTCTGTTGCGCGCGATCCGCGGCCTCCGCCTGCCGGGTCGCGGCAATGAGCGCGGCGAGATCGGGGGAAACCGCGGCGAGGCTGGCATTGCCCTGCGCGACGGCGCGGCTGGTCGCGCCATAGCGACGGGCCAGCAGGGCGCGGGCCTGGGCGAGCAGGCGGCGGATGCGCGCGCCCTCGATCAGATCGACCGCGAGCAGGCGCGCCTGGCCGATCACCTGCCATTCCTGCCACAGGATACTGGCATCGATCCCGCCGGCGGCGGCGCGCGCGGCCTGTGTGCGGGCATGGAGGGTGACGAGCGCCTGGAGGTCCTGGCTCAGGCCCACGCTCCAGCCGGTGGTGGTGCCGGGGCCGGCGATGACGGGGGAGAGACCGGCGGAGATCGTGGGGTTCGGGAGGATGCCGGCGGACAGGATTTCCGCCTGCGCGATGCCGCGCCGGGCGCGGGCGGCGCGGAGCACGGGGTCGTTCTCGACGGCGAGCAGGGCGATATCGGCAACGCCAAGGCGGGCGGGAAGGACGATGCCCGGGTGACGCAACGCGGCCACGGAGGGGGCAAGTGCCGCGCGACGCGGTAGGGGGAGCGGGCGGTAGGCCGTGCAGCCGGCGAGGATCAGCAGGGGTGCCCATGCGACAAGGCGGCGTCGGACGGGGCCGGCGACGCCGGGGGCGGGGAGCTTCGGGGCTGGCATGGCGCGGTCCTATCCCGCCCGGCATTGCCGGAGGGTCGGGCGATTATGACCGATCGGTCATGCGGGCGGAACACCGACGACCCGAGGGTCGCGTCTCGGTTTGCAAGTCGGCACTGGTGAAGACGCTCCGGGAAATGCTAGGGAGGGCAAGGAACGGCCGTCCTCCGGCCGGCACGCAGGGGTCATCGATGGCCAACAATGTCACGTTTGTCGTGCGGAACCAGTTGCGCGGCGTGTCCGACGCGACCAAGGACCTGCTCGCGGTCACGCGGCGGCTGATCGCGCTGTCCGACAGTCTGAAGGCTACCGCCCCGGACGCCGCCGCCGAGCTGGACGCGCAGATCGACCTGATCCTGAAGGACACCGGCGAGATTTCGAGATCGGTCGAGACCGCGGCGGCCCTGACGACCGACACGGCGGCATAGGGTCGCGGGGCCCGGCAGATGCCCGACGCGACCCCGACGCAACGACTGCAGGACGCCGAGGCCCGCCTGCGCGGCGCCGATCAGGTTCTGGCCGCCGCGCCCACCCAGGTCGATACCGACCGGTCCTGGATCACCAGGC
>JAKAZN010000056.1 GCA_021815835.1 Pseudomonadota bacterium | reverse complement strand
GCCTCATCGCGGCGCTCGCGCTCGGCGCGGCGGTGCACGTGTTCGTGGGCATGGTGGAAGCCCCGCTGCTGGTGCGTCCCTATCTCGCGCGCATGTCGCGCGGGGAATTGTTCGCGCTGATGTCGTGCGGCATGGCAGGCGTCGCCGGGACGGTGATGGTGATCTACGCCGCGTTCCTGGCGCATCTGGTGCCGGACGCGCTGGGCCAGATCCTCACCGCCTCCGTCATCAGCACCCCCGCCGCGGTCGCGGTGGCGGCGGTGATGGTGCCGTTCGAGGCCGGCACGGCGGAAAACGCGCGGCTGGAGCGCGAGGCGCCGAGCACCGGCGCGCTCGATGCGATCGTGCAGGGAACGCTCGCCGGCCTGCCGATTCTGGCGGGTATCATCGCGGTGCTGATCGTCGCGATCGCGCTGGTGGCGTTGGCGAACGGCACGCTGGGCCTGCTGGGCCATTGGGACGGCGCGGCGATCACGCTGCAACGGATCTTCGCGATCCCGTTCCGCCCGGTGATGTGGCTGATCGGCATTCCCTGGCACGAGACCGCCGCCGCCGCCGGCCTGATGGCCAGCAAGACGGTCCTGAATGAATTCGTCGCCTACCGCGCGCTGGCGACGATGCCGCTCACCACCTTCGGTCCGAGCAGCCGTTTCATCATGACCTATGCGCTCTGCGGCTTCGCCAATTTCGGCAGTCTCGGGATCATGATCGGCGGCATGGGCGCGATGGTGCCGGAGCGGCGGGGGGAGATCGTGGCGCTCGGCTTGCGCTCGGTGCTGTCCGGCACGCTCGCCACCTGCATGAGCGGGGCGCTGGCGGGCGCGCTGCTGGGCTAGACCATGGTCGGCGCGGCTTTGGGCATGGAGGCACGAGTTTCCGCTCGGTCCGCGCGCATTGGCGCGAGGCTCGCTCGCCGGGCGATGGTCAGGCAAGCCCCCCTCCGGTGCGATCCCGGGCGATTTCGGCGATCGCGCGCCGGGTCGGCCGCGACATGCACGCCGCGCACGCCGAAATCCACGCTCTGCATCCATTCCGCGTGATCGACCGGGCCGAGGACGGCAGGATGGTGCTACCCTGCGCGATCCGCCCGTATGTCTCGTTCGCGACGAAGCGGGCCGCCTGGCCCCGGCGGAGGTTATCCCGACGCGCCGCTCACCGCCCGCGTCTGCTGATCCGTAGCCTGAGAGGTACACCCCATGAGCTACCATTTCTCCAAAACGCTCGACCTTCCTTTCGACGCCGCCATCGCGGCCACCACCGAGGCGTTGAAGCGCCACGGATTCGGCGTGCTCACCGATATCGATGTGCAGGCCACTCTGAAGACCAAGCTGAACGAGGCGTTCCGGCCGTACCGCATCCTCGGCGCCTGCAACCCACATTGGGCGCACCAGGCACTGTTGCAGGAGGACAAGATCGGCACCATGCTGCCCTGCAACGTCGTCGTGCAGGAGCACGAGGGCGGCAAGGTGGAGGTTTCGGCGGTCGATCCCATCGCCTCCATGCAGGCGATCGGTAATCCGAAGCTCGCCGCCGTGGCGGAGACGGTGCGCGACCTGCTGCGCCAGGTGGTGGCGGAAATCGGCACGCCCGGCGCCTGACCCCGCCCGCCTGCCCACACGGGCAGGTGGCACACGGCATCCGACGCCTCACATTGGGGCCATCCCAGCAAGAGGAACCCCCCGATGTCCGAAACCGCCTCTGCGTCCCCGCTCCAGAGCTTTTCCGCCGCCCTCGCCGAGCTCGTGGCCCGCGGCGCCGGGCATGTCGTGTCCGTCCAGTCCCACCGCGCCCGCGCCTCCGGCATTGCCTGGCGGCCGGGCCTGATCGTCACCGCCGATGAAGCGCTGGGCGACGAAGCGCTGGACGACAAAGCGCTGGGCGACGAAGCGCTGGCCGGGGACGGCAAGATCGCCGTGACCCTGCCCGACGGCACGACGGTCCCGGCCACGATCGCCGGCCGCGATCCCACCACCGACATCGCGCTGCTGCGGATCGCGCGCGCCGACCTGCCGCCGCCGCCGCCGGCAGCCGCCCCAGCCCAGCCCGGCGCGCTCGCGCTGGTGCTGGGCGCGCAGGACGGCGCGCCCAGCGTGGCGCTCGGCGTGGTGGCGCGGGCCGGCGGTGCCTGGCGCAGCCTGCGCGGGGGCGAGATCGACGCGCGCATCGAGCTCGACGCCGCCCCGCGCCGCGCCGCCGAGGGCGGCCTGGTGCTGGACGCCGCCGGCGGCGCGCTCGGCATGGCGGTGTTCGGCCCGCGCCGGCGCGTGCTGGTGATCCCGGGCGCAACCATCGATCGGGTGGCCGGGATGCTCGCCGCCCATGGGCGGATCGCGCGCGGCTATCTGGGCCTCGCGCTGCAACCGGTGCCGGTGGAGGGCGGGGGCGCCGGCATCATGGTCATCAGCGTCGATCCGCGCGGCCCCGGCGCCGCGGCGGGGATTTTCCAGGGCGACGTGATCGTTGCCTGGGCGGGCGAGAAGGTCCGCGGCGTGCGCGCGCTGCTGCGCACGCTCGGTCCCGCGACGATCGGCGAGGTCGTTCCGCTGACGCTACAGCGCGGTGGCGCGCCGGTGGCGCTGAACATCACCATCGGAGAAAGGCCGGCCGCGTGACGCAGCCGCCCGGGACTGTCGTCATCGCGCTGGCGATCGGCGAGGCCGGACTGGCGGACCGGCTCGCCGCGCTGCTCGCCGACATCCCCGGCCTGCGGCTCGTCGCCGCCGGGGAGGCGGCGGATGCGGTGCTCGTGATGCCCGGGGCCGCGCCGTCGCCCGATCCGGATTCGGGGCTCACCCCGCGCGAGCGCGAGGTGCTGGCCCTGCTGGCCGAGGGCGCGTCCAACAAGCTGATCGCCCGCCGGCTCGGGATCTCCAGCCATACCGCGAAATTCCATGTCGGCTCGCTACTCGACAAGCTGGACGCCACCGGGCGCACCGACGCGGTGGCGCAGGCGGCTCGCCTCGGGGTCATCCATCTCTGAAGCGGCGTGGCGCTATCGCGCCGCGGCCGGGCGGCGCCGCCAAGACGCGAACGCGGCCAGGATGCGCGTCCGCATGCCCCTTGCCGCGTCCGCGCCGGTGGCGAAGGCCCGGAGCCGGCGATCGATCTGGCCCGCGAGCCCGCGCGGCATCGCATCGCGCAGGCCGCGATAGACCTGTTTCCACCGCCGCCGCCCCGCCTCCAGCGCCGCGATCCGCGCCTGCGCGCCGGTGAGCGCGCCACAGAGCGCGATCAGCGCGGCGCGGTCCACCGATGCCGCCGGCGGGCCAACCTTCGCGTCCGCCGCGACGGCCGGCGAGGCGGCAAGATCGGCCAGGGTCCCGTGGACTTCCTGTCCGCCGAGCCAGCGCAGCAGCCGCTCGCGCAGCGCGCCGGCGATGGCGGGCGGGACGGCCGGTTGCGCGGAGGGATCCGGGTCCGCCAGGCGCTCGATCGCGTCCAGGATCGCCGGGCGGAGTTCCAGACCCCGCGTGAGGTCGCGCGTGCCCGGCTCGGCTCCGGCTTCCATCGCCCGATTGATCGCCAGCAGCAGGCGGGTGCGATGGAGCGAGTAGGAACGATTCTCCACCCCCGAGGCGGACCAGGTCAAATCGCCCAGCGCGCGGGGCAGCGCGGCGGCGGCGGCGAAGCGGCGGATCAGCAGCGCGGGATCGGGGCGAGCGGGCACCGTGAACAGGCCGATCCGGGTGGGACGGAGCAGGGCGCGCGCGCGCTCCAGATAGGGCACCACCGCGATCCGATCGGCGGTGGCCAGCAGCCGGGCGGCGTCGTCGAGATCGAGACATTCCTCGCCCATGCCGAAGCCCCATTTCACGCCCTGCCGCCAGGCCGAGGCGATCACCGCGGCGGGATCGCGCAGCGCGAAGATGATTTCGACCGGTATCGCGCCCAGATTCTCGCGCAACCGGATCATGGCGGGGGCGTCGAAATCGGAAAACTCTTCCGACGAAATCAGCAAGGTATGGGCGCGGTCGGCGCGGGCGGCGGCAAGCGCCCGGGGCCAGGAGAGGCTGGCACGGCCCGGACCGCGCACGGCATGGCCGGTCGCGCGCAGGATGTCCCAGGCGAGGCTGTGCTGGCCCTCGCGGCTGGCGGGAATCGTGTCCGGATAGCAGATGCCATGGACGCGCAGCGTGGCGCGATGCTCCGCGAGGGCGCGCTGCAAGCTGGTGGTGCCGGTCTTGCTCGGCCCGACATGCAGCACGACGCGGCGGAGGGAGCGGGGGAGATGGATCATGCGCCCGGGCGGTTGCGGAAGGAACCGCGCGAGGATCGCGGCGCGACGGCCGATGGACAAGTGGGAATCGTGTATCAGAGTGTGATCGCGTGTGTCGAAGCATCGCTGGGTACGCTAATTCCCGTGATATCGCCTTTGCCTTGCGGACGGACACGATTGCGGCCTGTCCGGATTCCAGGCATTCGGGGTGTCATTCGATTACCAACGGACAATTCCTGGCCATTGCGATGCGGGCCACCTGGCCCTTCCGGCAGGGGCGCCGCCGGTGGCGGGGCGCGCGAAACGCCCTTCCGTCGCCGCGCGGCGCGGCTATAATCCGCTGCATGAACGTTCCGCACCCTCCCACGGCGGCCGAGGCCGCCCGGCTCAAGCCGCTGCCGCAGCTGATCTTCGCCAGCCGCTGGCTGCAGGTGCCGCTCTATGTCGGCCTGATCGTCGCGCAATGCGTCTATGTGTTCCTGTTCCTCAAGGAACTCTACCAACTGGTCCAGCACGCCATGACCTTCGACGAGCAGCAGATCATGCTGGTCGTGCTGGGGCTGATCGACGTGGTGATGATCTCCAACCTGCTGGTGATGGTGATCGTCGGCGGCTACGAGACCTTCGTCTCGCGGCTGCGGCTGGAACGCCATCCGGACAATCCGGAATGGCTGAGCCATGTCGATTCCGGGGTGCTCAAGGTGAAGCTGGCGATGGGGATCATCGGCATCTCCTCGATTTCGTTGCTGCGCAGCTTCGTGGAGGCGCGCTCGCTCGGCATGCCGGGGGCGCAGATCACCGCGACCGGGGTGATGTGGCAGACGATCATCCACTCGATCTTCATTCTCTCGGCGATCGGGGTCACCTGGGTGGACCGGATGAGCTCGGTGCCGAAGCAGAACGGGCTGCGGCACTGAGGGACCTGCCCTGACCCGGTTCGCTGCCGCGCGAACGGACCTATCCGGCGCGCGGGAGAAGTGGGGTTGGCGCGGACCAGGGGCGTGTCGTTCTGTCGCGCGCCACGAACGCCGCGATCTCGGCGGCGTGCGCGAGGGTGAGGCCGATATCGTCCAGGCCCTCGGCCAGGCGGCGCTTGCGGAACGGGTCGATATCGAAGCGAAACACCTGGTTGCCGGCGCGCAGTTCCTGGTTCGGCAGATCGACCGTGACGGGAAGCCCGGCGCGGGCGGCGTCCATCAGCACGGCGATTTCGGCTTCCGGCAAGGCGACCGTCAGCAGGCCGTTCTTGCTGGCGTTGCCGGCGAAGATGTCGCCGAAGCCCGGCGCGATCACCGCCCGCACGCCGGCATCGGTCAGCGCATAGACCGCGCCCTCACGCGAAGATCCGCAGCCGAAATTGGCGCCCGCGATCAGGATCGGCGGGTTGCCTTCGGGGCCGAGCGGGAAGGCGGGATCGGCGGCGCGGACGTCGTGAAACAGGAAATTATTGTAGCCGGCCGCGCGGGGTTTGCGCAGGAAGCGGGCCGGGATGATCTGGTCGGTGTCGATATTGGCCTGCGCCAGCACCGCGGCCGGGCCGGTCACGATGGCGACCTGGGTCATGGGTGGGCCTCCTGGCGCGGATCCACGAGCGCGCCGGCGATCGCGGCGGCGGCGGCCATCGCGGGGGACATCAGATGGGTGCGCGCGCCCTGGCCCTGGCGGCCGGCGAAATTGCGGTTCGACGTGGCCGCGCAGCGCGCGCCGGGGGCGACATAGTCGCCGTTGATGCCGGTGCACATGGAACAACCCGGCTCGCCCCAGGTCAGGCCGGAGTCGATGAAGACGCGGTCCAGCCCCTCGGCTTCGGCCGCGCGCTGGATCGGCACCGAACCGGGGACCACGCGGCCGGGCACGGCGGCACGGCGGCCGCGCAGGATCGCGGCGGCGGCGCGCAGATCCTCGATCCGCCCGTTGGTGCAACTGCCGATGAACACCTGATCGATCTTCGTGCCGGCGAGGGGCGCGCCCGGAATCAGGTCCATATACGCGAGCTGTTCTGCCATCCGCTGCCGGCTCGCCGCGTCCGGCGCGTCGGCGGGGTCGGGCACGCGGGCATCGACCGGCAGCGCGGTATCGAGCGTGGTGCCCCAGGTGACCATCGGCGCGACGGACGCGCCGTCCAGCCGCACCTCCCGATCGAACATCGCCGCCGGATCGGTCGCGAGCGCGCGCCAATCCGCGACCGCCGCATCGAACGCCGCCCTGTGCGGCGCGCGCGCGCGGCCCGCGATCCAGGCGAAAGTGGTATCATCCGGGGCGATCATGCCGGTGCGGCTGCCCGCCTCGATCGCCATGTTGCACAACGTCATGCGTGCTTCCATCGACAGCGCGCGCACGGCGGGGCCGGCGAACTCGATGGCGAAGCCGACCGCGCCGGACGCGCCGATGCGCGCGATGATCGCCAGGATCAGGTCCTTGGCCGAGACTTGCGCGGCCAGCCGTCCGTCGATGCTGATGCGCATCCGCTTCGGCCGCGCCTGCCACAGTGTTTGCGTGGCCAGAACATGCGCCACTTCCGACGCGCCGATCCCGAATGCCAGCGCGCCGAGCGCCCCATGCGTCGCGGTGTGGGAATCGCCGCAGACCAAGGTGAGGCCAGGCAAGGTGATCCCCTGTTCCGGTCCCACCACATGCACGATGCCCTGGCGCGGATCGTCCATGCCCATGTGATCGAAGCCGTGCCGCGCGGCATTCGCCGCCAGCCGCGCGATCAGGCCGGCGGCTTCCGGATCGGCGACGGGCAGCGCGCGGGAATGGCTGGGGACGTAATGATCGGCGACCCCGAACGTCAGGTCCGGGCGCGCGACTTGCCTCGCGTCGCGGTCCAGCATGGCGAAGGCGTGGAAGCTGCCTTCGTGAACCAGATGGCGGTCGATCCAGAGCAGCGTGGTGCCGTCGGGGGCGGCCAGGATCGCGTGCGCGTCCCAGATCTTGTCGAACAAAGTGCGTGGCGCGATCATGCGGCCAGCCAGTCCTCGATCAGGCGCCGGGCAATGGAATCGCCGCGCGGCAGCATGAAATCATGCGCCGCCGGATCGGCGAGCTGCGCGCGGGAGAACCAGCGCACGTCGATCAGTTCCTCGGTCTCGATGGTGATGTCCTCGGACAGGCCCTCGCCATAGCAGCCCAGCATGATGTTGCCGGGGAAGGGCCAGGGTTGGCTCGAATGATACCAGACCTCGCCCACGGTGATGCCGGCTTCTTCCAGCACCTCGCGGCGCACCGCTTCCTCCACGCTCTCCCCTGGTTCGACGAAGCCGGCGAGCGTCGAATACATGTTGGCGCGCGGGAAGCGCTGCGAATGGCCGAGCAGCACACGGTCTTCGCGCGTGACCAGCATGATGACGGCGGGATCGGTGCGGGGGAAATGGTCGGCCCCGCAGCCGGTGCATTTCATCACGTGCCCGGCGCTCTCCGGCGCGCAGGGCGCGCCGCAGACGCCGCAGAATTTGTGCCGCGCGCGCCAATGCAGCAGGCCGCGGGCATGGGCGAGCACCGCGGCCTCGGGCTTGGCCACGCCCCAGCCGACGGAGCGCAGATCGACGAAGCCGCCCGGACCGGAGCCGACCAACGGCGCGGGGTCCTCGGCGTCGCTGATATCGAGGGCGAACACCGCCTCGCCGTCCAGCAGGCCGAGAAACACCCAGGCCCGGGCGGGGTCCTCGCGCAGCCGGGCGGCGGCGTGGGCGGGAAGATAGACCGCCTCGGGGCGGGCTTCCTCCATGCCGGCGATCAGGTTGCGGTTGCGCCAGAGGGGGACGAAGCGGGTCGCCTGGTGATCCAGCCGCGCGGCGATCCAGGCCGCGTCGGTGCGCCGGTCGGCGGCGCGGTCGAGCGGAGAGGCGGCATAGACGTTCGGCCGGGTCGGGCGGATCGGCGGCACGTGCGTTCCTCCGGGAAGTCGGGTCTCGGGGGAGTGTGGGGCAGGTCGGGCGGGCTGCCAAGCGGGAGCGTGCGATGTGAATTCCCGCAATTTGTGGAATTCGCCCGCGCCGTTGGTGGATGGCGGCGTCCGCATTCGGACATCGATCCGCGGGCCGTCCGGGGCGGCGTTCGGCGTCGGGGCGGGTGG
>JAKAZN010000055.1 GCA_021815835.1 Pseudomonadota bacterium | reverse complement strand
CTCCCCTCTCCATCGCGTCTGGCGGATGCTTCCGGCCGAACCGCGCCGTCGGCTGCTGGCCGGCGCGGTGGCGCTGATCGGGCCGCGCACCGAAGCCCACCCGCCGGCGGGGGCGGAGGGGCTGATCGTCGCCGGCGAGCTTTCCCGCGCCTCGGGCCTCGGCGAGGCCGCGCGGCTGATGCTCGCCGGCCTGCGGCGCATGGGCGTGCCCTGCGCGGCGGTGGATATCGGCCCGCTGCTGCCGGCGCATCGGGCCGATCTGCCGGTGATCGCGGCGGGGCCGATCCGGCCGTCCATGCCGCTGGTGCTGCACGTCAATCCGCCGCTGCTGCCCTGGGTGCTGCGCCGCCTGCCGCGCGAACTGGTGCAGGGACGGCGGATCATCGGCAACTGGGCCTGGGAACTGCCGGCCGCGCCCGCCGCGTGGCGCCCCGGCGCGCGGCTGGTGCACGAGGCCTGGACGCCGTCCCGTTTCGCCGCCCCCGCCGCCGAGGCGCTGCTGCCGGGCCGGGTCCGGATCGTCCCGCCGCCGCTCGGGCTGGTCCCGCCGATGGCGGCGCCGATCGGGCGCAATGGGTTCGGGCTGCCGGAGGATGCGGTGATCGTGCTGGCTTCGCTGAACCTGGCGTCGTCCGTGGAGCGGAAGAATCCGCTGGGCACGATCGCCGCGTTCCGGGCCGCGTTCGGGAGCCGGGCGGACCGGCTGCTGGTGCTGAAGCTCGGCTACCCGCATCATGTGCCACGGGATTTCGCGCGGATTGCCGCGGCGGCGGCGGAAAGCCCGAATATCCGGCTGCTGACCCTGACCTTGCCCGGCGCGGAATCGCATGCGCTCACCGCCGCGGCCGATATCGTGCTGTCGCTGCATCGGAGCGAGGGGTTCGGCCTGGTGCCGGCCGAGGCGATGCTGCTCGGGAAACCGGTGGTCGCCACGGGCTGGTCGGGTAATATGGAGTTCATGGACGACAGCAGCGCCGCCCTGATCCACTACCGCCTGGTGCCCGCGCGGGATTCGCGCGGGCTGTACGACCAGCCAGGCGCGGTCTGGGCCGAACCCGATCTGGATCACGCGGCGTCCTGGTTGCGCCGGCTGGCGGATCATCCGGCGCTGCGCGCGCAGCTCGGCACCGCCGCGCAGGGCGCCGTTCGCGCGCGGCTGGACGGCGCGGCGCTGCGCGCGGCGGTTGCCGCTTTGCGCCTGCCGCACGCGGCCTGAGCCTGGGGATGCGCGCGGGGGGCAGCATCCGGGGCGTTTGGCCGGCCGGCGCCGGGTGCGTCGCCGGGCGATGAGGGTCCTCGTTTGGCAATGGGGCCGGCACGGCAGCGCGCCGCGCTTGGCGGCATCCCTGGCGGCGGGGATCCGGGGAAGCGGGGCGGAGGCGGTGCTGTCGCTCGCGACCGGCGCCGAGGTGCTGCGCGGGGCGGACGCGCCGGCCAACGACCTGCCGGTGCCGACCTATCACGGGCTGGCGGGATTCGCCGCGCGGTTCCTGTCGATCCCCTTCGCGGCACGGGCATTGGCGCGACGGGTGCGGGCGGTGGCGCCGGATGTGGCGGTCTGCGTGATGCCGGGGCCGCTCGATCTGCTGATGGTGACGGCGCTCCGGCGGGCGGGGGTGAGGTTCGCGGTGATCGTGCACGACGCCGCGCCCCATCCGGGGGACGGGCATCCGTTGCAGATGCGATTGCAGCGCGCGCTGTGCCTGCGGGCCGATGCGCTGGTGGCCTGGAGCGGGCACGTGGCCGCCGGGCTGCGCGCCCAAGGATTGGCGGACGGGCGGCCGATTCTGGCCGGATTCCATCCGCCGCTGGCCTTCGCGGGGCCGGCGCCGGCGCCCGCCTTCACGCATGGCGGCCCGGCGCGCCTGCTGTTTTTCGGCCGGTTGCTGCCGTACAAGGGATTGGATCTGCTGGCGGCTGCCTGCGCGCTTCTGGGGCCGGCGGCCCCAGGGGTAGCTTTCGAGCTGCGCGTGGTCGGCACCGGCCCGCACAGCCCGGCGCTGGCCGCGCTCACGGCGCTGCCCTGGGTGCGGGTGGAAAATCGCTGGGTGGCGGAAGACGAGGTGGGCGCGGTGCTCGGCTGGGCGGACGCGCTGCTGCTGCCCTACACGGAAGCGAGCCAGAGCGGCGTGGCGGCGGCGGCGCTGGCGGCGGGCCGCGCGGTGCTGGCAACGACGGTGGGCGGATTGCCGGAGCAACTGGGCGGGGAAAATCTGGCGCGGCTTTGCGCGCCGGAGGCAGGCGCGTTCGCCGCGGCGATGGCCACGCTGATCGCCGATCCGCCGCGCGGGACGGCGGTCGATCCGGGGGCGGAATGGCGGCGGCTGGCGGGGTTGTTGCTGGAGGGATTGCAGCCGCTCGCGCGGGGCGGGTAGCGGCGCTGGGGTCGCCGGCCGAGTTGGGGGGGCGATCCGCCGAATTTGCCTGTGGCGCGCGCCCGGAGCACGTTCCTCCGCGGTGATCGTCCACCGAAGGCGCCCGCATGCCGTGGGCATGGCAAAAATCTCGGTTGCTTCGCGGTGAAATCCGAGACGCGAATCCCGCAACCCGTGTCGGGCGCGGCGCTGACGACGAGGAGACCAGCCGATGTCGGCGACATTGGACAGCAAGGCTGAGTGGGTGGCCCGGGTGCTTGGGGTCGCGATCCCGCCCCGCCCGGGAGCCGAACGGGCAGGGACCGGCCCAGGATCCGGCGCGGCCAATGGCATGGCGGCCTGGACCGCGGCGCGCATGACCGCGCTGGCATCGCTGAAATTGCTGGAAAACGCGTTCCGCGCCATGGACGAGCCGGAAACCGATCCGGCCATCATCCTGCTGCGCGCGATCCAGGCCAACCTGACGGCGGCGCCCACCACCCTGGCGCAGGTTGCCGAGCTGGAAAACTATGTCACCAACGACGAGATCATCCGCTCGGCCGAGCAACCCAACGGGTTCGGCTTCAAGGTGGAATTGAAGACACCGCTCCTGACGGCGCTTGCGGCGCTGCGGGGCGCACTGCAACCGAATGGGGGACGGCCATGAGCTACCCTGGCAATCCCGTCTCCGTGTTGATCGGGAAGGGCTTTCAGAAGCAAGGTGGCCCGCCGAAAGGCACGACCGGCCCGAACGCGCCGCAGAGGGTCACGCCGCAGACCGTCGCGCCGAAGCAGGGCACGCCCCCGCCGGTGACGCTGCGGGTCCGCACCGCCACGCTGAACCTGAAAGCGCAATGGAACGTTGGCGAGACTTTCGATCCGAAGACGGCGGTGACGGTTTCGGCAGGTGCGTTCGTTACCGAAATGATAGAGCCGAAGCAGGCGAAATTCGCCAAGTCCGGCGACGCCATCGCGGTCAGAATCAAGGTTACCGGCCAGGGCGTGTACCAGGATTGCGAAGCAGCCGGTACCGTGAAGGTGATCAAGAACCCGACCTCGATCGCATGGCGTAAGCCGCAGCCGGTGCTGGTCAACACCCGACTGGGGCCGAACCAGCAATATGCCCGAATCGACCCCGCGACCCTGACCCATCGGCTGGTCTACACCCCCGCGCCCAACACCAAGCTGCAAGCCGTGAAGACCGAGACGCTGGCGGTCGCGTTCGGCCCCGACGAAGCCTACGACGACGCGAGTGCCACGGTGGATCTGACGGTCGTGGCCGATATCACCGACCTTGCCGCCGTGACGGGCTCGGAAGACATGCTGACCGGCCGGGCATGGAACGGACCTTCGACCACCGCGGGCCAGGACTTGCTGGACGCGTGGTACCTGGACACGGACGGCCTGCGGACTCAGGGCCAGAAGATCATGACCGATCTGAAAGGGAAGACGGCGGAAGAGCTGATCGAGTACATGAACGGCAAGGTGAAGAACAAGGACACGGATGTCCTGGACCAGACGCTGAACAGCCATGGCGGCCTTGCCAAATATCCGAACAAGATCTGGAAATTCAGTAACGGCCTCCAGGTTCGCTACAAGGAGAATGGTGATGACCATAATCCTGGTGTGCCAATGTTCTGCGTCGAAGGACAGACCAACAAGGATGGATTTTCCCGCCAAGCCTATGACGACGTTGCGTTCAAGGTGATGGAGAACAAAGACCCGGGCTGCCCCGGCCAGCCGGTGTCGCCGGACTGGGTCTTCAACCATCCCGAGAACACGATCCGCGACACATACAACAGAAGCGCATGCGCGCTGACGCATCTGAAATGCGAGCCGAAGAAAGACCAGTACATCGAGTGGGCACAGCCCGAGGCGATCTTCACCGACACGAAGCTGTCCGCCAGGCAGTTATCCGCCAAGGCCAAATCCCTCGCCGATCCCACCTACGAGGCGGACTGCACCTATGAGGACGATTCCGGCAATGCAGTTGCCGAGAAGGGACGGCTGCCGTTCGGCGACCAGACGGTCTTCGCGATCGCGGCCAAGACAGCGCGCTACAACGAGCAGCGCAAATCGGTCGTCATCCCGGTCAAGCGGTACCCGCAGACGATCACCTGGGCGCAGCCGCCGGACATCGAGATCGGCGACAAGATGAACGCCGGCAAGACGAAGCGGCTGAATGCCACGGCCAAGACCAAGGTCACCTACAAGGATCAGAATGGCAGGGCGGTGACGGAGAACACGACGTTCGGCATGACCGGACAGGTCACCATCACCGCCTACGCGGAGGCCTTCGGCAACTTCGATGCCGCGCCGCCGGTGCCGTACACGATCGCGGTCACGAATCCCAAGCCGGTGCAGAAGAACCCGCCGCAACCGAAAAAGGGCAGAGGAAAGAAATGATGTCCGCGAGCATGAACGTGCTGTTGGCGCAGGAGACACTCAGCATCGCCCCGGTTTCTGGCGTCTTCGACGTGGACGCGGTAACGAAGACGATCGCCGGTCTTGGCTTCTCGTTTCGCGACGAGGCCGATCCGTCACGGTTCGTGATCAGCTCCGATGCAAAATCCCGCGACAGCTTTGCGGCGCGGCGCCGCGCCGATCCGTCCAGCCCGTTTCCTTACGTTCTTCTGGTGACCGTGACGCCGGGCGAGATGATCGTCTCTCCCGTGGCCGACCATCCGGGGTTGCGCGCGTTGTCGGAGCAGTTCCTCACCTGGGTGACGTCCACCTACCAGTGCAAGATCGACAATGAATTCGGCACCGACGTCGCGACCCTGCCCGAGCCGGCGGTGACCACGCCGCTGGTCCAGAGACCCGGCTGAGCCCGGGTAAGCCGCCAATCACCCGGGCAGCGACATCATTTTAGATCTGTCCTTCCTTCGTCGGTGCGCCGCCGAACAATTCACAGTGTCGAATCGGCGGACTCCCGAAGCTCAGCGCCGCGCCGCCGCCAGCTCGCTCCGTCGCGCCAACGCCCCGGTGGGCAGCAGGCTCGGCACCTCGACATCGATCTCCAAGGTGGAAACCGGATCGCCGCGATCGAGCTTGATCTGCACCTTGTCGCGATCGACCGAGATGTGCTTGCCGATCACCGCGAGGATTTCCTCCTGCAGCACCGCGAGCAGATCCGACCCGCCGACCATGACCCGCTCATGCGCGAGCAGTACTTGCAGCCGCTCGCGCGCGATCGGCGCGGTGGAGCGGCGACGGAAGAGCGCGAGCAGGTTCACGCCACGGCCCTCCGCCCGAACAACTTGCCGAAAATGCCGCGGGATTCCGCCATCGGCATCGTCACCTGGATCTGCTCGCCCATCAAACGCTTCGCCGCCTCGGCATAGGCGCGGGCCGGCGCGGAGGCGGGGTTCGCCAGGGTGACCGGCGCGCCGAGATTGGACGCGCGCAGCACTTCCTGGCTTTCCGGAATGATGCCGAGCAGCGGGATGGACAGGATTTCCAGCACGTCCTCCACTTTCAGCATCTCGCCGCGCGCCGCGCGGCCCGCGTCGTAGCGCGTCAGCAGCAGGTGCTTCGGCATGTGCCCGCCTTTTTCCGCCTTCTCGGTCTTGGAATCGAGCAGGCCGATGATGCGGTCGGAATCGCGCACCGAGGATACTTCCGCGTTGGTCACCACCACGGCGGCATCGGCGTGGCGCATCGCCAGCGTGGCGCCGCGTTCGATCCCGGCGGGGCTGTCGCACAGCACCCAGTCGAATTTCTCGCGCAATTCGCCGATGATCCGTTCCACGCCCTCGGCCGTCAGCGCGTCCTTGTCGCGGGTCTGCGAGGCCGCCAGCAGCGACAGGTTGGGCAGCCGCTTGTCGCGGATCAGCGCCTGGGCGAGCTTGGCGTCGCCCTGGACCACGTTCACGAGGTCGAACACGACCCGCCGTTCCGCCCCCATCACGAGATCCAGATTGCGCAGCCCGACGTCGAAATCGACGACGACGACGTTCGCCCCGCCCTGGGCGAGGGCGGCGCCGAGGGCGGCGGTGGAGGTGGTCTTGCCCACGCCGCCCTTGCCCGATGTGACCACCACGACCTGCGTCATCGTGCCGTTTCCTCTGTGTGTTGCGGGTTCACTCGATTGCCGCGAGCATCATGGTCGCCCCGTCGAGCCAGGCCTGCGTGGGCTTGCCGCGCAGCGCGGGGTCCATGTCCTCGGCGGTGCGATAGACGCCGTCGATCGCCAGCAGCTCGGCTTCGAGGCGGCGGCAGAAGATGCGGGCGGTCTTGTTGCCGTTGAGCCCGGCGATGGCGCGCCCGCGCAGCGCGCCATAGACGTGGATCGATCCGCCGGCGACGATCTCCGCGCCCCAGGCGACCGGGCCGAGCACGGTCACGTCGCCGCCCTCGTGGACGATCGACTGGCCGGAGCGGACGGGATGTTCGATCAGCAGGCCGGCAGGCGGCAACCCGGCGGGATCGGGCGCGGCGGCGGGACGGCGTTCGTCGGGAATCTCGATCGCGCGCCCGGGGCGCGGCGCGGCGCCGCCGGGCGGACCGAGGCTGCCGCCCCATTTGGCGAGGCCCGACCAGGAGGGGTGCGCGCCCTCGGTGCCGATGATACGAATACCGCGCGCGGCGATGGTTTCGACCAGCCCCGCGACCTCGGGCTGATCGGGCGGCAGCAGGCCGAGATCGAGCAGCACCGGGCGGGAATCGAAGAAGCTGGGCGCGCGGGCGATCTGCCCGTCCAGCGCCGCAAGCCATTCGGCCAGCGGCGGTTCGGGCGCGAGCACGAGGGCCATGAGGGACCGGCCGCGGACTCGGAGGGACAAGCGGGACTCGGGACTGGACACGGATCAGGCGTACCCGCGCCGGCGGCGGTGGTCAACGCGATTCGGGAGGCGGGGGACACAAGATTTTGTTGATAACGTTGCGCGTCGGCCCCAGAGAGTGGGTGTCGGATGGGAATTGACCCGGCCGTGGGCGCGGAAATCGCTGTCGGATCGTGGCGCGGGAGGACGTGACTTAATATGACAGTCAGATCGATTATTGATACGGTCTAGAGCGAATTGGGGGTGGACATACGCGGATTTGAAGGTTAGTGTCTTGAAATGCGAACAACGCACGGCGGTTGGGACGAATATGGCGCTGATGGAACCCGATGTCGATATCAGCCTTCTCGTTGCCGCCAGCGGCGCCGGCGTGGTCGAGACCTTCTTTGCCACCGCCTCGGAAATGCAGCGGCAGAACTGGACCGCTAATCTCGCGGCGCAGGTGTATCGGGCGATGCGGATGGCGGAACTGACCGAGCTTCGTTCGCTCTCGCATACAGCACCGTCAACTCCAGCAGCAGCGCCGCGAAGGTCTGATCGAGGGCGCTGAGCATCCCGGTGGTGATCCGTCGCCGCGGCTCTCCCCCCGCCAGCACGGGCTGACCGAGGGCGCGGATATCGGGCGTCTCTGACAACACCCAGGCCTCGTGCATGATCGCCTTGCGGTCCTCATGCGCCTGGCGCCAGCGATCGAAGAAGGCCTCGATCTGCTCGCGCTCCGCCGGCAGCACCGTCTCGAACGCCTCGCGCAGCAGGTCGGCGCGGCGTTCGGCGCTCATGTGCATGGTATCGCGGATCAAGGCTTCCGGCAGGTCGCGCCACCAGCCTTGCAGCAGCATGTCCTGGAGCTGTTCGCCGACATCGCTGCGGATGGCGATCATGCCGATCAGGGTCAGATGCTCGTCGGGCAGGGTGATCGGGGGCATGGTGGCGGAGAGACCTCGGGGCGGGGTGCGGGCAGCATAGCGCGACGGCGCTTGCAAAGGGCTTGCGCACGCGCATCACGCCAGGGGCCGCGAGGGGATGCAACCTGAGCGTGCAAACGAGCGCCCTACCGATCCGGGAGCAGCCCAACGTTCGCGCATTGTCTCGCAGATTGGTCCGCAGACCGCAAGACCCACGCGGCGATCAGCCTATGGCCCGCTCCCGCGCCCACCCTGGCGCGGGAGCAGGTGGTCCGC
>JAKAZN010000054.1 GCA_021815835.1 Pseudomonadota bacterium | reverse complement strand
CGATGACCGACGATCTTTCCGACCTCCGCGCCGAGACCGAGGCCGCCCTTGCCGCCGCTGCCGATCCGCGCGCGCTGGACGCGGTGCGGGTGTCCGTGCTTGGCCGCAACGGCCGGCTTACCGCGCTGCTGCGCGATCTCGGCAAGACGCCCCCCGAGCAGCGGCGCGAACGCGGCGCCGCCCTCAACGCGCTGCGCGATACGCTGTCGGCCGCGATCGACCGTCGCCGGGTCGGGCTGGAAGCCGCCGAGCTCGATGCGCGCCTGGCCGCCGAACGGCGCGATCCGTCCCTGCCGCCGCGGCCCATGCCCGCCGGGCTGATCCACCCGATCAGCCGGACGATGGAGGAAATGGCCGCGATCTTCGGCGCCATGGGATTCGCCATCGCCGAGGGGCCGGATGTGGAGACCGACTGGCATAATTTCAGCGCGCTGAATATTCCCGCGCATCATCCGGCGCGCGACGATCAGGACACGTTCTATCTGACCGCGCCGCGGGGCGATCCTGGGGGGGCGCCGCCGCCGGTTCTGCGCACGCATACCTCCCCGGTGCAGATCCGCACGATGCTGGAACGGCCTTTGCCGCTGCGCGTGATCGTTCCGGGCCGCACCTATCGCGCCGATCACGACGCGACCCACTCGCCGATGTTCCACCAATGCGAGGGGCTGGTGATCGATCGCGACATCACCCTGGGCCACCTCAAGGGCTGCCTGATCGATTTCCTGCGCGCCTTCTTCGCCGTGCCCGATCTGCCGGTGCGGTTCCGCGCCAGCTACTTCCCGTTCACCGAGCCCTCGATGGAAGTGGATATCGGCTGGGACCGGAAATCGGGCGAGCTCGGCAAGGGCGGCGACTGGCTCGAGATCCTCGGCAGCGGCATGGTCCATCCGCGCGTGCTGGCCAATGTCGGCATCGACCCGCGCGAATTTCAGGGCTTCGCCTTCGGGATGGGGGTGGAACGGGTGACGATGCTCAAGCACGGCATCCCCGATCTGCGCCCGTTCTACGAAAGCGACATTCGCTGGCTGCGCCATTACGGGTTCAATCCCTTGGCCCCGGCCGTGCTGCACGAGGGGGTCTGAGCGCGATGAAATTCACCTTCTCCTGGCTGCGCGATCATCTTGACACGGATGCAACGGTCGCCGCGATCGGCGAAACCCTGACGCGCATCGGGCTTGAGCTGGAAGGGATCACGGATCGCGCCGCCGCGCTCGCCGCGTTCCGCATCGCCGAGGTGATCGAGGCGGTCCCGCACCCCAACGCCGACCGGCTGCGCGCCTGCCGCGTGCGCACCGCGGATGGCGAGGTCTCGGTCGTCTGCGGCGCGCCCAATGCGCGCACCGGGATGAAGGCGGTGTTCGCCCCGCCCGGCAGCTATATCCCCGGCACCGGGATCACCTTGAAGACCGGCGAGATCCGCGGTGTCGTCAGCGCCGGGATGCTGCTCTCGGCGCGCGAGATGGGGCTGGGCGAGGATCATTCCGGCATCGTCGATCTGCCGGCCGACGCGCCGGTGGGCATGCCGTACGCGGCCTGGGCCGGGCTCGACGATCCGGTGATCGAGATCGCGGTCACGCCCAATCGCGGCGATTGCTTCTCCATCCGCGGCGTCGCGCGCGACCTGGCCGCCGCCGGGATCGGCCGGCTGAAGCCCTGGGCGCCCGCGCCCGTTCCGGTGGCGTTCGAGGGCGGGCCGCGCTGGCGGATCGATTGGCCCGAGGCCTGTCCCTTTGTGCTGGGGCGGACGGTGCGCGGCCTGCGCAACGGGCCGAGCCCGCGCTGGCTCGCCGACCGCCTGATCGCGATCGGCCTGCGGCCGATCAACGCGCTGGTCGATGTCACCAATTTCTTCACCCTCGATCTCGGCCGTCCGCTGCACGTGTTCGACGTGCGCAAGATCGCCGGCGAGACGCTGACCCTGCGGCGCGGCGCGGGCGAGGGTTTCCGCGCGCTCAACGGCAAGGATTACGTGCCCGATCCGGAGGACTGCGTCATCGCCGACGCGGCCGGCGTGCAATCCCTGGCCGGCGTGATGGGCGGCGAGGCCACCGGCTGCGACGAAACCACCACCGAGGTCTTCGTCGAATGCGCGCTGTTCGATCCGGTGCGCGTCGCGCTGACCGGCCGGCGCCACCAGATCGTTTCGGATGCGCGGCAACGCTTCGAGCGCGGGATCGATGCCGCGCTGATGCCGGACGCGCTGACCGCGGCGACGCGGATGGTCCTCGATCTTTGCGGCGGCGAGGCGGGTCCGGTGGCCGCGGCGGGGGCACCGCCCGATCGCGCGCGCACCGCGCGGCTGCGCTTCGCCCGCCTGGCCACGCTGGGCGGGGCGGATGTGGCGGAAGATGCAGCGGTCGGCGCGCTGGAGCGGCTGGGCTTCGTGGTCGCCGCGCGCGACGCGGCCTCCGTCACCGTCGCGGTTCCGTCGTGGCGCAACGATATCGCGATGGGCGGCGGGCTCGACCAGGGCGCGGCGCTCGATCCCGCCCGCGCCGCCGCCGCCGCCGCGGGCTGCGCGGAGATCGAGCCGGAATGCGATCTGATCGAGGAAGTGTTGCGGCTGCGCGGGCTTGATTCCATCCAGGCCGTCTCGCTGCCGCGCGCGGCGGCGGTGCCGCCGCCGGTGCTGTCGCCCCGCCAGACCCGGGCCGCGCTGGCGCGAAGGGTGCTGGCCGCGCAGGGTCTCGCGGAATGCGTGACGTTCAGCTTCATGGCGCGCGCGCAGGCGGCATTGTTCGGCGAGACGCCCGAGGCGATGCGGCTCGCCAACCCGATCGCGTCGGATCTCGATCAGTTGCGTCCGACACCGGTGGCCACGCTCGCGCTGGCCGCCGCGCGGAACGCGGCGCGGGGCTACGCGGATGTGGGGCTGTTCGAGCTCGGCCCGGCATTCGACCCTGCCTTTGCCATTGGGGGCCAGATGCAGGTCGCGGCCGGGTTGCGCGCCGGGACGACGCCGCGCCACTGGGCGCAGCCGGCCCGCGCGGTCGATGCGTTCGATGCGAAAGCCGATCTGTTCGCCGCACTCGGCGCGCTGGGCGTGCCGATGGAGGCGCTCTCGGTCAGCGCCGACGCGCCCGGTTTCTACCATCCCGGCCGGTCGGGCGTGGTCCGCCAGGGGCCGAAGACGGTGCTCGGCCGGTTCGGGGAGCTGCATCCGCGGGTTCGCGGCGCGCTCGATCTGTCCGGCCCGGCGGTGGCGTTCGAGCTGTTCCTGGACGCGATCGCCGATCCGAAACGCCGTCGCCGCGCGCCGCCCGATTTGCCATCGTTCCAGCCGGTGCGCCGGGATTTCGCCTTCCTGGTCGATGCGACGGTGCCGGCGGAGACCGTGCTGCGCGCTGCGCGCGGGGCGGAGCGGACCTTGATTGCCGGGGTCGCGCTGTTCGACGTGTTCGACGGCGCTTCCCTGCCGGCGGGCAAGCGCTCGTTGGCCGTCGAGGTGACATTCCAGCCCCGCGATCGGACCTTGACCGAAGCGGAACTTGAAGCCGCGGCCGGCAAGGTGGTGGCGGCGGTGGCGAAGGCGGCCGGGGCGGTGCTGCGCTAGCCGGCGAATCGACGGATCGGGATCGCAACAGTGGTTCGGAATCGGTTGCGGTGAGGCAATCCGGCTATCGTTTCGGCCAGATCCGCAAGTCCTGACGGCCTAGTGCTCTGACTCATTCGGATAGATCAGCATGCGTCAGAGCACTAGCTTGATTTTGTGGGCCGATTCAGCCAACGCCCGGAAGCAGGCGTTGGCATCGGACCACTAGCGCCACAACGCCAGGATCAAGGGCACCAGCAGCGACGTCGCCAGCCCGTTCAGCGCCAGCGCCAGCCCCGCGAAGGTCCCCGCCAGCCGGTTCACCTGGAACGCCCGCGCCGTCCCGATCCCGTGGCTCGCCAGCCCCGCCGCGAAGCCGCGCGCCGTATAGTCGCGCACCCGCAACAGATTCATCAGCGGCGTCACCGAGATCCCCCCGATCACCCCGGTCATCAGCACGAACACCGCGGTCAGCGCCGGCACCCCGCCATTGGCCGCCGCGATCCCCATGGCGATCGGCGTCGTCACCGATTTCGGTGCGAGCGAAACCACCACCTCCGGCGTCGCTCCCAGCGCCCAGGCCACGCCCATCGCGGTCACGATCGCGGTGGTCGATCCGGCCGCCAGCGCGGCCAGCACCGGCAGGATCAGCCGGCGCACCCGCGCGGCCTCGCGCACCAGCGGCACCGCCAGCGCCACCGTCGCCGGCCCCAGCAGGAAATGCACGAACTGCGCGCCGGCGAAATAGGTGGGATAGGCGGTCCGCGTCAGGTGCAGCAGCAGCGCCACCAGCGCCACCGCGATCAGCACCGGATTGGCGAGCGCGGCGTAGCGCGCGGCGCGCGCGATCGTCTCGGCCAGCAGATAGGCGCCGAGCGTCACGGTCAGCCACAGCAGCGGGCTCGCCGAGAGATAGACCCAGAGCTGGAACACGTTTTCCATCACCCGGCCTCCCCGATCGCGTCCGCCAGCCCCAGCCGTCGCGCCACCGCGCGGAACACCAGGGCGGTGACCGCCAATGCCGCCCAGGTGGATACCACCAGCGCCACCCCGATCGGCAGCGCCTGCGTGCGCACCAGGCCCCATTGCTGGATCACGCCCACCGCCGCGGGGACGAACAGCAAGGACAGGTGCCGCAACAGGCCGTCGGCCACCGGCTCGATCTCCCGCCGCGCCGCCGGCCAGGCGGCCAGCAGCAGCGCGAGCAGCACGAAGCCGATCACCGGTCCGGGGACCGGCAGATCGAGGCCGCGCGCGGTCACCTCGCCGGCAAGCTGGAAGAACAGCAGCGCGAACAACGCACGCAGCACGGGCATCTCCGTTCATGGGAGGAAGGGGTGTTCAGTGCAGCCGCGCGCGCAGCGCCGCCATTTCCGCGCGCAGCCGGTCCGCGCTCGCCCCGCGCGGGACCAGGGACAGGAATCGCTCGAAACAACGCAGCGCGGCGCCCACCTGATCCATGCGCTGGTGCAACACCCCCGTCTCGCGCCACAGCGGCGCGGAATCCGGGGCGATGCGCAGCATGTCCCCGGCGCAGGCGAGCGCGCCGGCCAGGTCGCCGCCGGCCAGCCGGCGGGTGCGGAGATTATTGGCCAAGCGCAACAGGATCGCGCGATTGCCGGTCGGGGCCAGCAGATCGGGGCGCAGCGCCGCCCCCGGTCCCTGGATGCGCACGAGCATCGCGCGCAGCGCCGGCGCATCGAGCTGGGTGCCGCCCGCGAACACGTCGAGCACCACGGGACCGGCGGGGGAGGTCAGCGCGATCAGGAAATGCGCGGGAAAGTCGATCCCGTCCGCCTGCCAGCCGGCCGCCCGCGCCGCGTGCAGCCAGACGATCCCGAGGGCAACCGGCAGGCCGCGCCGGCGGTCCAGCACGCGGATCAGGTTGGCGTTGTCGGGGTGGTCGTAGCTGTCGGTATCGCCGGCGAATCCCCAGGACCCGGCGAGCAGATCGGCCAGCGCCGCGGCCCGCGTAGGCCCGTCCGCCTGGGGCGGCAGCCTGGTGCGGGCGAGCACGGCGGCCTCGCGCGCGATCTCCGACAGGCGGGCCATCGCCGCGCGCCAATCGGCGTCCGGTGCGTCGATGCGCGCGAGCTGGATCGCCGCGGCGGCGAGATCGATCTCGGAATCGGGCAGCGCGCCGATCGCATCGAGCGCGCGGCGCGGATCGGCCCCGGGGGCGGCTTCGGGGGCGGCGGCGGGTTCGGTCATCGGGGCAGTGCTACGACCGCGTGGGGTCGGTGGGCAAGGCGGCCGATGTCATCGTGGAGCAGCTTTACCCGCGTCACCCGGGACCGCACTCTGGTGGTGAACCTTGGCCCGGACGTCCTGCCATGCTGATCGCCCAGCTCTCCGACCTGCATCTGCGTCCGCGTGGCCTGCCGGCCAACCGGGTGGTGGAGACCAACATGCTCGCCGCCCGGGCGTTGCGCGCGCTGGCGCGGCTGCGCCCGGCGCCGGATCTGATCCTGCTGACCGGCGATCTCGCCGATCGGGGCGAGCCGGGCGCCTACAGGGTGCTGGCGGGGATGCTGGCGGAGGCGGGGCTGGCCGCGCCGGTCTTCCCGATCCCCGGCAATCACGACGACCGGTCGGCGCTGGCCGAGGCGCTGGCGGGCGCGCGGATGACGGACGGGTTCGTCCAGTATGCGATCGAGGATTTCCCGGTCCGGCTGGTCCTGCTCGACACCTTGGTCCCGGGAGCGAGCCATGGCGAACTTTGCGCTCGCCGCCTGGCCTGGCTGGAGGCGACGCTCGCCGCCGCGCCCGATCGGCCCACCCTGGTCGCGCTGCACCATCCGCCCTTCGCCACCGGGATCGGGCATATGGACCGCATCGCGCTGCGCGAACCCGAGGCGTTCGCCGCCGTGTTGGCGCGCCATAAGCAGGTGCGGTTGGTGCTGTGCGGGCATGTCCACCGGCCGATCGTGACGCGCATCGCCGAGGCGGTGGTGGTCATCGCGCCCTCCGTCGCGCATCAGGTGGCGCTCGATCTGCGCGAGGGCGGCCCATCCGCTTTCGTGCTGGAGCCGCCGGCGTTCCTGCTGCACCAATGGAGCCCGGCCGCGGGGTTCGTGACGCACATGGCCTATGTGGAGGAGGCGGTGGGGCCGTTCCCGTTCCTCGGCGCGGGCTGAGCCGCTACGGCAGATGCCGCGCGATATAGGGCGGCAGGTTGAACGCCCCGGCATGGATCTCCGGAGTCCAGTACTGCGTGGTGCCCAGGATGCCGGCCGCCTCCGCCCGTCGGCGCAGTTCCGCCGGCGCCAATGTCGTCAGCCCCGCATCCTTCGCCGCCCACCCAAGGGTCATGAACCCGCCGACATAGGTCGGCACCGCGGCGACATATGCCGTCACATGCGGAAAGAATCGCGCGCGCCGGGCGGAGGTCTCGCGCAATTCGTCGGCCTGCATGAAGGGCACGCCGCACTGGTTCACCACCAGGCCGCGCGGTGTCAGCACGCGGGCGCAGTTTTCGTAGAATGCATCGGTGAACAGCACCTCGCCGACGCCGATCGGGTCGGTGGAATCGACGATGATGGCATCGAAGCTGGCATCCGGCGCGCGGCGGACATGGTCGATGCCGTCGCCCACGATCACCTCGGCGCGCGGATCGGTCCAGGCGGTGCCGCCGATCGCGGGCAGATGTTCCTTCGACAGGCGGATCACCTCACCGTCGATCTCCACCATCACGGCGCGGCGCGTCGTGCGGTGCTGCAGCACGCGCTTCAGCACGCCGCCGTCGCCGGCGCCGATGATCAGCACGTTCGCGGCCGCGCCGTGCGCCAGCAGCGGCACATGGGCGAGCATTTCCTGATAGACGAACTCGTCCGCCTCGGTGATCTGGATCACGCCGTCCAGCACCATCACGCGGCCATGCGAACTGGTTTCCAGGATGGCGATGTCCTGGAACGCACTTTGCGTCCGCGCGAGCTCGCGCGTGATCCGGAACCGCTGGCCCCAATCGGGGTAGAGGGTTTCATTCACCCAGATATCGGCGGTCATGGCAACACTCTCCGGGCGGCGCGGCGCGCCGGTGGGGCAGGGCAGGGGGGCAGGGCAGGGGGGCCGGATGGTCTTGGATCAGGCGATCGGCGATCAGGCGATCGGGGATCAGGCGATCAGGCCGCGCCGCTGTTCGCCGAGTTGGACCTGCGCGGGCTGGAACGCCGCCTTCAGCGCCGGCAGCGAGTCATACGGGTTGCAGGCGCCGCACATGAAGATGTCGATCGCGGCGAAATCCCGCTCCGGCCACGTATGGATGGAGATATGGCTTTCCGCCAGCACCAGCACGCCGGACACGCCGCCATTCGGGGAGAAATGGTGGAAATGCCCATGCAGGATGGTCGCGCCGGCTGCTTGCGCGGCTTCGCGCAGTGCCGCGTCGATCGTCGCGGGATCGCACAGATTGCGCGCGCCCCAGAGATCGACCAGCAGATGCATGCCGGCGAATTTCACGCCGTCGCGTTCGACGAAGTAATCCTTCGCCGCGTCCGCGTTGTCCGTCGCCTGGTTGCTGCTCGGAGACTCCGAGACCATCCCCAGCGGAGCGAGTGCGTCCATGCCGTACCCTGTCCCTACCAGCAGACGGCCTGCGGGGCGGCGCGCTGCGCGGACCCGTTCGGCCAAGGGGGGGGTATCTGGCGAAATCTCGCCCGGGGCGCAAGGGGAATCTGCCGGGTTTTGTGTGAAATTTGCTCCTGGCACGGCTGGTGTCCCCCGCCCGCATGGCCGGGCGGAGCTCAGCGCACCGATTGCAATGCCGCGCCGAACCGCGCGGCGAGGCTCGCCGTGGTCTCCGCCCGGGAGAGTTCCGCCGGATCGTGCACGCCGGGCGCGATCAGCAGCCGGAACATATCCGCGAGCGGCCCTGCGCCCATCCGCGCCTG
>JAKAZN010000053.1 GCA_021815835.1 Pseudomonadota bacterium | reverse complement strand
ACCCCCGCCCCGCTGCTATAACCCCCCGGCAATGCACCGCTCCCCTCGCCCCCCGCTCCCCCGCGCCTGCTGCGTGCGCGCCCCCCGCCTGCGCGCGTTCGCCGCCCTGGCGCTCCTGGCCGTGCTTGGCGCGTGCTCCCACGGCACGCCCGCCGCCCCCGCCGGCGCGCCCGGCATCCCGCCGGCCTCGGTCGATACCCTGTACAATCACGGCGTCGAGGCGCTGAACGGCGAACGCTACCAGTCCGCGTCCGACCAGTTCACCGCGGTCGAGGAAAACTACCCCTACTCGGCCTGGGCCGCGAAAGCGCAGCTCATGCAGGCCTACACGAAATATCGCCAGCTCGACTACACCGGCGCGCTTGAGACCATCGGTCGCTATATCGAGCTGCATCCCGCCAGCCGCGACGTCGCCTATGCCTACTACCTGCGCGCGCTCTGCTATTACGAGCAGATCGAGGGCATCCGCCGCGACCAGGACACCACCTTGAAGGCGATCGCCGCGCTTCAGGAAGTGACCACCCGCTTCCCCGGCACGCCCTATGCCCGCGACGCCAGGCTCAAGATCGACCTTGCGCGCGACCGCCTGGCCGGCCACGAGATGTCGATCGGCATCTTTTACGAAAACCAGCACCTCTACACCGCCGCGATCGGCCGCTTCCAGCGCGTGGTGGAGGATTTTCAGACCACCAACCACACCGCCGAGGCGCTGCACCGGCTGGTGGAGTGCTACCTGCGGCTCGGGATGCGCGACCAGGCGATGAAGACCGCCGCCGTGCTCGGCTACAATTATCCCGGCAGCTCCTGGTATGCCAGCACCTACGCCGATCTCTACAACGACAAGCTGGTGACGGGCCTGCCGCCGCCCAAGGGGGAGCGGGGCTTCTTCGGGCGCACCTTCGGCTGGCTGTTCTAGGCACGTCGCCCCGGTGCTGACCGCGCTCGCCATCCGCGACGTGGTGCTGATCGAGCGGCTCGACCTCAATTTCGGCCCCGGCCTGACCGTGCTGACCGGCGAGACCGGGGCCGGCAAGTCGATCCTGCTCGACAGCCTGGGCCTCGCCCTCGGCGCCCGGGCCGAGGCCGATCTGGTCCGCGCCGGCGCGCCCCAGGCCAGCGTCGCCGCCTGCTTCGCCCCGCGCGCCGAGCACCCGGTCATCGCCCTCCTCGCCGAGGGCGGCATCGTGACGGAACCCGGGGAGGACATCGTGCTCCGCCGGGTGCTGAACGCCGATGGCCGCTCGCGCGCCTTCGTCAACGACCAGCCGGTGGGCATCGCGCTGCTCCGCCGCGCCGGCGCGGCGCTGGTCGAGGTGCAGGGCCAGCACGAGCAGATGGGGCTGGCCGATCCGGCGAGCCATCTGCCCCTGCTCGACGCCTTCGCCGTGAAGCCCGCCTTGCTTGAGGCAGCCGCCGCCGCCTGGCGCGCCTGGCGGGAGGCCGCCGCCGCGCGCGACGCGGCCCGCGCCGCGATCGCCGCCGCCGAACGCGATCGCGACTGGCTGGAACACGCGGTCGGCGAACTTGCCACCCTGGCCCCGCGCGCCGGCGAGGACGAAGCGCTCGCCGCCGAACGCCTGGCCCTGCAGCATGCCGAGCGCCGCGCCGAGGCGGTCGCCGCCGCCGCCGCCGAGCTCAGCCCCGGCAATCATGGCCGCGACCGGCGCAATGGCGGTCCCGGCGCCGCGCTGCGCGCCGCGGCGCGGGCGTTGCAGAAACTGCTGCCGCCGCCCGGAAGCACCGGCGGCGGGGCGAGCGCGGCCGATCCGGCGCTCGCCGCCCTGGAACGCGCGGAGGAGGCGCTGGCGGAAGCGGAAACCCTGCTTTCCCGTCTTGCGGCCGAGGCCGAGGCCGATCCGCGCCGGCTCGAACAGGCCGAGGAGCGGCTGTTCGCGCTGCGCGCCGCCGCGCGCAAGCATAACGTTCCGGTTTCCGAACTGCCGGCGCTGTTCGACACGCTCGCCTCCCGACTGGCCAGCCTGCGGACCGGCGCGGACGAGCTGGTCGCGCTCGATCGCGCCGCCGCGGCGGCGCGGGCCGGGTATCAGCAGGCCGCCGCAGCGCTTTCGGCCGCGCGGGCCGAGGCGGCGCGCCGCCTGGAACGCGCCGTCACCCGGGAATTGCCGCCGCTGCGGCTCGACAAGGCCAAATTCCATGTCGAGATCGTGCCCTTGCCCGAGGGCGAATGGGGCGGCGCGGGGACCGACCGGATCCGATTCCTGATCGCGACGAATCCGGGCCAGCCGCCCGGTCCGCTGGGCCGGGTCGCCTCGGGCGGGGAGTTGTCGCGGCTGATGCTGGCGCTGAAGGTCGTGCTCGCCGCCGGTTCCCCGGTGCCCACCTTGATCTTCGACGAGGTCGATTCCGGCATCGGCGGGGCTACCGCCGCGGCGGTGGGGGAACGGCTGGCGCGCGTCGCCGCCGGCCTGCAGGTGCTGGTGGTCACCCATAGTCCGCAGGTCGCCGCCCGCGGCGCGGCGCATCTGCTGGTGGCAAAGACCCTGGCCGCCGGCCGCGCCGCGACCCGGGTGGACGCCCTGGACCCGCCCGCGCGGCGCGAGGAGATCGCGCGGATGCTGGCCGGGGAGACCGTCACCGAGGCGGCGCGGGCCGCCGCCGGCGCCTTGCTCGGGGTGGGATAGGATCGCGTGGGGGGCGGTCACCGGCGGCGCTTGCCTGTATGATCGCGCCGATGCAGGGCGATCCCGACGGCGTGTACGCAAGGCTGGGCGTCGATCCCTCGGCGAGCGCCGAGGAGATCGCCGCCGCCTACCGCCGCGCCGCGCGCCGGCTGCATCCCGATATTCCCGTGACCGGCGACGCGGCGGCGTTCCTGGCGCTGAAATCCGCCTACGACGTGCTGGCGGACCCGCTGGCGCGGCGCGCCTATGACCGCGCGGCCCGCGTCCCGCCGACGCAAGGCGCGCGCCCGGCCGCGCCGCGCGACACCAGCCGGCCGGGTCCCAGGGTGGAGACTCCGCCCGCCCCGCCGCGCGCTGCCCCGTCCTCCCGGCGCTTCGGCCTCTGGGCGGGATTCCTGGTGGCGAGCGCCGTGGGGGCCGCCTGGCTCATGGTGGCGATCGCCTCCGGCCCCACGGCGGGGCTGCCGGACCGTGCCGGCACGCCACGAGCCGCCCGCGGATGGCCGACCGCCGCCAAGCTGCCGCGCGCGCTTCCGGCCGGGACCGCCAATCATTTCGTGCTGCCCGGGCTGGGGCCGGCGACGGTGTGGCGCCAGGACGCCCCGGGCGCACCGTTGCGGGCGCTCGCGACCCTGGGGGAATTCACCGCGGTCGATGTGCTGGGGATGGATCCCTCGCGCCGGCTGGCGGCGATCCGGCTGGACGGCGGCACGATCGGTTTCGTGGCCGCCGCGCGCCTGATCGCCGGTGGGAAGCGCGCGGCGCGGCGCGCATTCTGCGCCGATCGCGCGGGGCTCCCGCCGCGTCCGGGGGAGGTTCTCGTCCAGCGCGGCAGCGGCCGTGGATCGATCACCGTGCGCAACGACGACCTGGAACCGGCGGTGGTGAAGCTGCGCGACCGCGCGGGCCAGGTGGTGCGCGCGCTCTATCTGGCGCCGGGGGAAAGCCGGGAGCTGCGCGCCCTGCCGGGCCGGGCCTGGCAGGTGGATTTCGCCGCCGGCGAGCTCTGGAGCCGCGTCTGCGCCACCTTCGCCGCCGGGGAGCGCGCGCAGCGCTTTCGCTTTCCGGTCGGTTCGGGCAGCATCCTCGTCGTTCCGCCCGACCTGCCGGCGCCGGCGATGCCGGTCGATATCCCGGACCGGGTGTTCGCGCGTCCATAGCCAGGGAATTGCAGTCATGGCCATCGTCTTGCAGGAATCGTTGCGCGCGGCGTTCTATGCGCCGTTCTACGCCGCCTTCGCGCGCGATGCCTACGCGCAAGCGGGGGTGGAGGTGCGGATGGTCTCCTCCGCCACCCCGGCCGAGGCGGCGACCGGGCTGCTGGCCGGCCGCGCCGATCTCAGCTGGGGCGGGCCGATGCGCGTGATGGCGACCTGGCAGGCCGACCCCGGCTGCGATCTGGTCTGCTTCGGCGAGGTGGTGACGCGCGATCCGTTCCTGCTCGTGGGGCGACGGCCGCGGCCCGACTTCGCGCTGGCGGATTTGCGGACGGCGCGGCTCGGCAGCGTGAGCGAGGTGCCGACGCCGTGGCTGTGTTTGCAGCATGATCTGCGGCTGGCGGGGATCGACCCGGCGCGGATCGCGCGGGTCGCGGATCGGAGCATGGCGGAAAATTGCGCCGCCCTGGAGGCGGGCACGCTCGATGTCGTGCAGGTGTTCGAGCCGTACGCGAGCACCTTGTTGGCCGAGGGGGTCGGCCATGTGTGGTATGCGGCAGCCGATCGCGGCCCCACCTCCTACACCTGCTTCTATGCCCCGCGCGCGACGATCGCGGCCAAGCGGGCGGAGTTCCTGTGCATGGTGCGCGCGATCGCGGCGACCTTGCGCTGGATCGCGCGCGCGGACGGGGCGGAGATCGCGGCGACGGTGGCGGCGTATTTTCCCGCCGTGCCGCAAGCGATCCTGGCCGCGTCCTACGAGCGTTACAAGGCACTGGGGATCTGGGGGCGCGATCCGATCCTGCCGGAGGCGGGCTACGAGCGGTTGCGCGCGAGCCTGGTCTCGGGCGGCTTTGTTGATCCCGGCGCGCCGTTCGCGCGGGCGGTGGACAACAGCCTCGCGGAGGCGATACTGGCGGAGACGCGCTGAGGTGTATTTGTTTAATATCAATATGGAGGAACACGATGCCGCACGCGGCCGCCGATGACGGGGTGAAGCTCTATTACGAGGAAGCGGGCACCGGCGCCCCGGTGATCTTCGTCCATGAGTACGCCGGCGATTTCCGTAGCTGGGAGCCGCAGTTGCGGCATTTCGGCCAGCGCTACCGCGCGATCGCCTATAACGCGCGGGGCTATCCGCCGTCGGATGTGCCGGCGGATGTGGCGGCCTATTCGCAGGCGCGCGCGGCCGACGACATCGCCGCGGTGCTCGATCATCTGAAGATCGCGCGGGCGCATGTCGTGGGGCTGTCGATGGGCGGTTTTGCCACCCTGCATTTCGGCTTCCGCCACCCGGGGCGCGCGCTGTCGCTGGTGGTCGCGGGCTGCGGCTACGGGGCGGAAAAGGGAGTGCGCGACAAGTTCCGCGCCGAGGGCCAGGCGATCGCCGATTTCATCGACAAGGAGGGGATGGTCGCCTTCGCGGCGAAATACGCCTATGGCCCGACCCGCGTGCAGTTCGAAAACAAGAACCCGCGCGGCTTCGCGGAGTTCCGCCAGTATCTGTCCGAACATTCCGGTCCCGGTTCGCGCAACACGCAGTTGGGCGTGCAGCGGGAGCGGCCGTCCTTGTATGACCTGGTGGACGAGATGGCGCGCCTGACCGTGCCCACCCTGGTGCTGACCGGCGACGAGGACTGGCCCTGCCTGCAACCGGCGCTGCTGATGAAGCAGACGATCGCCTCGGCCGCGCTGGTGGTGATGGCCAATTGCGGGCACACGATCAATATCGAGGAACCGGACGAGTTCAACCGGATCGTGGAACGGTTCCTGGCACAGGTGGATGCGGGGCGGTGGCCGATGCGCGATCCGCGCGCGGTGAGCGGATCGATCACCGGGATGAAGGACTGAACGCGGGCCGCGTCCGCGGCCACGGGGGGACGCAAGCATGACCGCGACGATCGCGGCGCCGGAATGGATCGGCCGGCCGGTCCGGCGGATCGAGGATCGGCGCCTGCTCACGGGGCGCGGCCAGTTCGCCGACGATGCGGCGATGTCCGGCACGGCGCACGCGGTGCTGCTGCGCTGCCCGCACGCGCACGCCGATATCGTCACAATCGACACCAAAGCCGCGCTTGCCGCGCCGGGCGTGCTGGCGGTGCTGACCGGGGCCGACTACCTGGACGACGGGCTGGGGCCGATCCCGCACAATGTGGGCGTGAACGGGCCGCCCGACGTCGCCGCGCGGCTGGTGGGGCCGAAGCCGGTGACGACGCCGCATTACCCGATGCCGGCCGCGCGGGTGCGCTTCGCCGGGGAGGCGGTGGCGCTGGTGGTGGCCGGCACCCTGGCGCAGGCGAGGGACGCGGCGGAACGGATCGGCGTGACCTATGCGCCCCTGCCGGCGGTCACGCGGGCCGCGGAGACGGTGCGTCCCGGCGCGACGTCCTTGTGGGAGGAAGCGCCCGGCAATCTCTGCGCGACGATCGAGGTGGGCGACGAAGCCGCCACCGCCGCGGCCTTCGCCACGGCCGCGCATGTGACGACATTGGAAACCTGGGTGGCGCGCGTGACCGGCGCGCCGATGGAGCCGCGCACGGTCTCGGCGACGCATGATGCCGCGACCGGGCAGACCACGTTGCGCACCGGCAGCGGGCGCGGGGTGGCGAAGGTGCGCGCCGATCTGGCGCAGATGCTGGGGGTCGATCCGGCCTTCGTGCGGGTCGTTTGCGGCGACATGGGCGGCAATTTCGGCACGCGGAATTTCTTCTATCCGGAATACGCGCTGCTGGCCTGGGCGGCGCGGCGGCTGGGGCGCGCGCTGACCTGGCGCGGTGATCGCGGGGAAAGCCTCCTCACCGATTACCAGGGGCGGGATCTGACCGTGCGGGCGGAGCTCGCGCTGGACGCGGAGGGACGGTTTCTCGCGCTGCGGGCGGAGAATCTGAGCAACCTGGGCGCCTATGCCGCGTCGCTGGTGTCGTTGCAAAAGGGCGTGGGGCTGATGACCGGCGTGTACCGGGTCCCCGTGGCCCATGTGCGCGGGCGCGGCGCGCTCACCAATACCGTGCCGACCACGCCCTATCGCAGCGCCGGGCGGCCGGAGGTGATGTTCGTCCTGGAACGCCTGATCGATATCGCCGCTACTGAGACCGGGATCGACCGGGTGGCATTGCGCCGGCGCAACCTGATCCCGCCGGCGGCGCAGCCCTACGCCAATCCGCTGGGCCTCATCTATGACAGCGGCGATTATCCGGCGGCGATGGCGAGCAGCCTGAAGCTCGCCGACTGGGACGGGTTTCCCGCGCGGCGCGCGGCCAGCGCGCGGGCCGGGATGCTGCGCGGCATCGGGCTCGCCAACTACGTCGAAGTGACCAGCGGCACGCCGCGCGAGCGGACCGAGATCACCATCCGCCCCGAGGGGATCGTCGAACTGGTGATGGGCACGATGGATTCGGGGCAAGGCCACGAGACCAGCTTCCCGCAGCTCGTCGCGGCCTGGCTCGGCGTGCCGATCGAGGTCATCCGCTACGTCGCGCACGACACCGACCGGGTGCTGGCCGGCGGCGGGTCCCATTCGGGACGGTCGATGAAGCTCGCGAGCCAGATCATCCCGCGCGCGAGCGAGGCCATCATCGCGCGCGCCCGGCGAATCGCGGCGGTGGTGCTGGAAGCGGCGGAGGCCGATCTGGAATTCGCCGCCGGCGGGTTTCGCGTGGCGGGCACCGACCGCGCGATCGGGCTGTTCGCGCTGGCCGAGGCGGCCGGGACGCGCGACGATCTGCCGGAAGATCTGCGCGGCAAACTGGAAGCGGTCTGCGATGAGACCATTCCGGTCGCAAGCTTTCCCTACGGCACCCAGATCTGCGAGGTGGAGGTCGATCCCGAAACCGGCGCGGTCCGGATCGTGGCGATCGCGGCCACCGACGATGTAGGCCGGGCGATCAACCCGATGATCCTGCATGGCCAGACCCATGGCGGCATCGCCCAGGGCGTGGGCCAGGCGCTGCTGGAGGATGTGGCCTACGACCCGGACACGGGGCAGATGCGCGCCGGCAGCTTCATGGACTACGCGATGCCGCGCGCCGCCGGCTTGCCCTCGTTCGCCACGGCGCTGTCGGAGGTGCCGACGCCGACCAATCCGCTTGGCGTGCGCTCGGGCGGGGAGGGGGGCACGACTCCGGCGCTGGCCGCGGTGGTGAACGCCATCGTCGATGCGCTGTCCCCGTACGGGGTGCGGCATCTGGAGATGCCGGTGACGGCGGAGCGGGTGTGGCGGGCGATGCGCCCGTCGGGATGACGGGGGCGCGCTGACTACCGCTTCCCCGCCGGGGTTTTCGGCGCCGGGGCCTTCGCCGCGGCCATCGCCGGCAGGTCCTCGTCCAGCACCGTGATGGTCACGGAGAACGAGACCTCCCCGTCATCCTCGTCGCGATGGACGGTGCCCAGGAATTCGCCGCTGGCGCGCAATTCGACCGAGGCGCCGCGGGTCTTCGGCGTCTCGATGCGGATGCGGTCGCTGCCGAGGGTGGTGCGCAGATAGGCTTCGAGCCGGGCGATGTCGGTTGGCGTCATGGCAGCGTGTCTCCGGCGATCGGATCGGGCCGGGGTTGGCGCCCGGCGAAGGGGTCCGCCTGTATCGCGGGGTGGCGGCGCTGTCCAACCCCTTTCGGGGCGATTTGGGGCTGTTGCAAGGGTCCCACCCCCATGGTAGAGGCCCGCCGCCGTCCGAAACCGCCGTC
>JAKAZN010000052.1 GCA_021815835.1 Pseudomonadota bacterium | reverse complement strand
TCGGCGTCGCCTCCCACACCGTCACCCATGCGGGCGAGATCGAGGACGCGATCGCCACCGCGATCGCCGCCAACCGGCCCTATCTGGTGGAAGTGCCGGTGGAGCGCGATATCCGTCCGATCGGCACCGGAAGCTGGGCGCTGCCGCCGCTGCCGCAGCCGGAGCCGAATTTCCTGAAGGCGCTCGCCGCCGCTGGCATGTCGCTGTAACCGGAGGGACCCCGAAGATGTACGAACGCAACGGTGCGACGATCCGCAACATCGCCGAGGTGCTGTGGGAGACCCCGCCCGCGCATTATGACGCGCATTCGAAGATGCTGGTAAGCCCGGAGATGGCGGCGGGCACGCGGTTGGATCACCGCATATCCTCCTATCAACCCAAGGGCTATGTCGCGCCGCATCGGCACAAGATCCAGGAACAGATCTATCACGTGCTGGACGGCGAGGGCCTGATGGAGATCGACGGCGAACGGCGCGTGGTGCGCGGCCATGACGTGATCCATATCCCGCCCGGGGTGGAGCACGCGATCTACAATTCCGGCCTGCGCGACCTGGTGTTCCTGGTGATCACGACGCCGCCCAGCGACGCGTGAGCCGCGGCGTAGCCCGAGATCGCGAGCTGCACCTCGGCCACCGCATCGCCCGGTTGCTCGCCGCCCCGATTGGGGGCTTCATGGTCGGCGCCTCCCTGTCGCCGCACGGCGAGCACGGGAGGCCCTGAATCCGTCCGAGCAAGGAAAGCCCCACATGGCCCTGCATATCGACTACTACGCCTCGCTCAATTCGCCCTGGACCCATCTCGGCGCCGCGCGGATCGCGGCGATGGTGCCGGCCCAAGATGCCACCTTGCGCATCTACCCGGTTGATTTCGGCAGCATCTTCCCGCAATCGGGGGGCCTGCCGCTGCCAAAGCGCGCGCCGCAACGCCAGGCATACCGGATGATGGAGCTGAAACGCTGGCGCGATCATCTCGGCATCCCGATCACCTTGGAACCGAGATTCTTCCCCGCGAACGAACTGCAAGCCGCGTGCTGCGTCATCGCGCTCCGCGAGACGGTGGGCGATCTCCCCGCCCTCCGCCTCGCCCATCGCGTGCTCAAGGCGCTGTGGGAGCAGGAGCGCAACCCCGGCGATTCCGCCACCCTCGCCCAACTGATCCGCGACGTGGATCAGGACCCGGAACGATTATTGCCGCTTGCCGCCGAACCGCGCTGGGCCGAGCGCCGCGCTGCCGACACGAAGGATGCGCTCGCCCGCGGCGTGTTCGGCGCCCCCAGCTACGTGATCGGGGAGGAAATTTTCTGGGGCCAGGATCGACTGATGTTCGTCGAGAAGCGCCTCGCCGCCGGCTGATCCCGGCACCGTCCGCGGATGGGTGACAGACGGCGTCAGCCGCCGCCGTCCGCGCCTACGAAATGCGCCACCAGATCGGCAAGATGGCCGATCTCATCCAGCCGCAGCCCCGCCGGCGCGGCCAGCGCCCGTCCGCCGCGCGCCAGCCGGCGCGGCAGGCAGGCGGTGTCGAAGCCGAGCTTCGCCGCTTCCTTCAACCGCGCCTCTGCCTGCGCCACCTGGCGCACTTCGCCCGACAGCCCCACCTCGCCGAAATAGACCGTGCCCGGATGGGTCGGCCGGTCGGAGACCGCCGAGGCGATCGCCGCCGCGACCGCGAGATCGGCCGCCGGCTCATTCACCCGCAGCCCGCCGGCGATGTTGAGATAGACATCGCTGCCCGACAGCCGCAGCCCGCAGCGCGTTTCCAGCACCGCGAGCAGCATCGACAACCGCCCGCCATCCCAGCCGATCACCGATCGCCGCGGCGCGCCGCCCGGATTGGGCGCGAGCAGCGCCTGCACTTCCAGCAGCACCGGGCGCGTTCCCTCCAGCCCCGCGAACACCGCGCTGCCGGCGACATTGCCGCGCCGTTCCGCCAGAAACAATGCCGAGGGATTGGTGACCTCGGCAAGGCCCCGATCGGTCATCTCGAACACGCCGATCTCGTCGGTGGCGCCGAACCGGTTCTTCACCCCGCGCAGGATGCGGAACTGATGGCCGCGATCGCCTTCGAAATAGAGCACCGCATCGACCATGTGCTCGACCACGCGCGGCCCGGCGATCGCGCCGTCCTTGGTGACGTGGCCCACCAGCACCAGCGCGAAGCCGCGCGATTTTGCCAGCCGGATCAGCTCGAAGGCGGCCGCGCGCACCTGGGTGACGGTGCCCGGAGCGCTGTCGATGGAATCGAGCCACATCGTCTGGATTGAATCGATCACCACCAGCGCGGCCGGGGATTGTTCCAACGCGGCGGCGATGTCGCGCAGATTGACCGCGGCGGCCAGGCCGATGGGCGCCTCGGCGACGCCCAGGCGGCGGGCGCGCAGGCGGATCTGGTCGATCGATTCCTCGCCCGAGACGTACAGGACCTGCCGCCCGGCGGCGGCCATCACGGCGGCAGCCTGCAGCAGCAGGGTGGATTTGCCGATCCCCGGATCGCCGCCGACCAGGACCGCGGATGCCTCCACCAGGCCGCCGCCCAGCACGCGGTCGAGCTCGGCGATGCCGGTGGGGGTGCGCGGCGGGGGGGCGGCGCTGCCGGCGAGGGGGACGAAGGTGACGGGCCGGCCGGGGGCGGATTTCGCGGCGGGGCCGGGACGGGCGGCGAGGGGTTCCTCGGCGATCGTGTTCCAGCCGCCGCAGGCCTCGCAGCGGCCGGCCCATTTCGGGAAGCTCGCGCCGCAGGCGGCGCAGATATAGCGGGGGGTGGGTTTGGCCAAACGCGCCGATCCGATCAGGGGTTGCTGGTCAGGATCGCCTCGCCGCCCGCCGGGTCGGCGGCGGTGCTGACCAGCATCAGCCATCGCCGCGTGCCCTGATGCGCCTCATACGCCCGGTCGTGTAAATCCTTGGCGCGCGCGTCCGGCCCATCCTGGGTGACGGTGTAGCTGATTCCGGCCGCGGTCAGTGCCGCATTCACCTGATCCAGCAGCGCGGGTCCCGGCGTGTTCTCGGCGATCACCGAGCAGGAGCCGCTGTCCTGCGACACCAGCATCAGATCTCCCGCGTGCGTGGTCGCGCGGTACACCGCGCCGGGCAGGCCGAACAGATAGGTCTCCGCGGGCTTGCCGACGATCGGCGTCAGGGCCTTGCCGGCGGCCCAGCTGCGCAGCGCGTCGGGCCGGGCGGCGAAGCGAACGCAGCTTTGCATGAACAGCCGGCTGGCCGCCGCGGCGGCTTCGGGCACCGCGGCGGGCGCGGCGGGGCGCGGCGCGGCGGCGCCGAGGATCAGCGCGGCGGCCAGCGCGGCGCCCGGTCGGAATCGAAACGTATCGATCATCCCGCGATTATAGCCGATCCCGCCGCCGCGCGGAACAGCGCGCCTTGCCCCCCACGCCGCGCCGCGCGCAAGATGGGCGTAACAATCCGTCCCGGCGCGCGAGCGCCCGTGGGGCGGCATAACCGCGATCCGAGGCGTCCGATGTCCCATTCCCCACGAATCTCCGCCGCGCCCACGGGCGCGACGCCCCCGCTCGTATTCGGCAACCGCGCCTTCATCGGTTTGGAAACCGCCGCCGGACGGGCGATCGTGATCGACTCCCCGCGCGAATTCGACCAATCCCTGGTCCCGATCGACATCGCCCGCGACGTGCTGATCCATGGCGCCTACATGGCCGAGGCCGTCGCCGTCAGCCTGTTGCGCCGGGGCCTGCGCGGGATCGTCGGCGTCGATGCCGGGATCGGACGCAACGAGGCAGGGATCGCCGGTCTGCGTGTGGCCGATGCGCAGGGCGTGCCGGCCGCCGCGGTCAGCGTGTATAGTTGCGAGATGTGCGCCGGCGCCTCGGTCTGGCGCGACGGCGTGATCAGCCGGGTGAACGACGCGGCTTCCGCGCTCGGCGCCGCGCCGGGCCAGGGCGTGCCGGCGGCGGCGGAGGCGATGCTGCGCGGCGCGGCGGGCCATGCGCGCGAGGTTGTCTCGCGCCTGCCCGAGGCGCCGCTGCGCCTCACCGCCGGCCATGGCGGCGAGGTCTGGGGCTGCTGGAGCATGAGCCTGGTCCGCGCGCCGCATCCGCGCGACGTGTTCTGCGTCGGCACGCCGGTCGATACGACGATGACGGTCTATATGTATCGCCACGGCACGCGCCCGGCCGGCGTGATCGGCAGCGATGGCGGGTTCGGCCGCGCGCACATGGCGGTGGCCGGGCTCGCGATCCTGGAGCGGATGGGCATCGCTTGCGCCGCCGTCTCCCATCTGTCGGCCGATCTCGGGGACGGGGCCAGCATCTATCACGATGGGCGGATCAGCCGCGCCAATCGCCTGGCCCGCGAAGCCGGCGTGGTCGCGGGGATGACGGCGGTGGTGGCGGCGGACCTGCTGCTGGCGCGCGCGGCGGGAGAGGCGGCATGAGCGGGACGATTGGTTTTACCCTGAACGGACGGCCGGTGACCGTCTCCGCCCGCGCCGACGATGCGCTGCTGGCGGTGCTGCGCGGCACGCTCGGCCTGATGGCGACCCGTTTCGGTTGCGGAGCGGAAGCCTGCGGCGCCTGCATGGTGCTGGTCGATGGCGTGCCCACCAACAGCTGCACCCTGGAGATCGCGCGGCTTGCCGGGCGGGACGTGGTGACGGCTGAGGGGCTTGGCACCGCCGACGCACCGCATCCCGTCCAGGCGGCGCTGCTCGACGAACAGGCCGGGCAATGCGGCTATTGCCTGTCGGGCATTCAGATTGCCGCCGCGGCGCTGCTCGCGCGCAACCCCGACCCCGCGCGCGCCGAGGTCGCGGAAGCGCTGGCCGGCAATTTCTGCCGCTGCGGGGCGCACAACCGGATCATCCGCGCGGTGCAACGCGCCGGCCGCATGATGCGCGGAGCCACGCCATGAACGCCCCCGTGCTGCCCGCCAGCCTGCGCGACAATCCGCGCCCGGCGCAATGGATCGGCTTCGAGGCGGAGGGCCGGGTGCGGCTCGCCACCGGCAAGGTGGAGCTCGGCCAGGGCATCCTCACCGCGCTGGTGCAGATCGCGGCCGAGGAACTGCGCGTCCCGCCGGCGCGGTTCCGGACCGTCTCGGGTGAGACCGATGCTGCTCCGGAAGAAGGCTTCACCGCCGGCAGCCAGTCGGTGGAGGCCTCGGGCGGCGCGATCCGCCAGGTCGCGGCGGAAGTGCGCGCGCGGGTGCTGGCGGCGGCGGCGCTGCGGCTCAATTGCGCGCCATCCGCACTGGAGGTGGCGGACGGGCGGATCGTCCAGGATGGCGCGCCGACTGCGCTCGATTATTGGACGCTGGCCGACGCGGTCGATCTGGAACGCCCGGCCGAGGGCACCGCCGCGCTGACCCCGCCGGAGGCGTTCCGCTATATCGGTGCCGCGCTGCCGCGCGTCGATCTGCCAGGGAAGGTCTTCGGCGGCGGCTTCATCCATGATCGCGTGCCCGATCGCCTGTTGCACGCCCGCGCGCTGCACCGGCCCTGGCCGGGCGCGGTGCTGGGGGCACTGGACGAAGCGACGCTGTCGCGGGTCGCGGGTGGGCCGGTCGGACTGGTGCGGCTTGGCGATTTTGCCGCGGTGACGGCGGAGACCGAGGCGCTGGCAGGGCGCGCCCACGAGGCCGCGGAGGCACGCGCCGCATGGTCCGGCGGCAGCCCGCGCGCACCGGTGCCCTCCGAGCCGCTCGCCCTGGTGGGGGCGGAAGCGACCGAGCGGCTGTTGGACATCCCGGGCCGCGCAACGGCGGCGCCGGCGGTGGCGCGAATCGCCGCGCGTTATCTGCGGCCCTATCTGGCGCATGGCTCGATCGCGCCGTCGGTCGCGCTGGCGTTGTGGGAGGACGGGCGGCTGACGGTCGAGACCCATTCGCAGGGCGTCGGGAATCTGCGCATCGCGCTGGCGCAGGCGCTCGGGATCGGGACCGAGGCGATCATCGTGCGGCATCGGCCGGGCGCGGGATGCTATGGGCATAACGGGGCGGACGACGTGGCGCTGGACGCGGCGCTGGTCGCGCGCGCCCGGCCCGGACGTTGGGTGCGGGCGCAGTTCACCCGCGCGCAGGAATTGTCCGTGGTGCCGTTCGGTTCGGCGATGGTGGTCGATCTGGCGGCCGAGCTGGACGCGGCCGGCCGGCCCGTGTCCTGGGCGATGGAGGTGTTCAGCGGCACCCACGGCCAGCGTCCCGGCCATAACGGGCGGATGAACCTGCTGGCCGCCGAGGCGCTGGCGGGCGCGGAACCCACGCCGCCGGCGCCGGACGTGCCGGACGCGGCGGGCTTCGGGGGCCTGCGCAACGCGGTGGCGCTGTATGATTTGCCGCCGCAACGGATCATGCATCATCTGGTGGCGCGCCCGCGGCTGCGCACGTCCTCGATGCGCGGTCTGGGCACCCATGGCAACGTGTTCGCGCTGGAAAGTTTCATCGACGAACTGGCGTTGCGCGCCGGCGAGGACCCGCTGGCCTACCGGCTGTCCCTGTTGTCCGATCCGCGCGCGCGGCGTGTGCTGGAGGCGGTGGCGGAGATGTCCGGCTGGGCGGGACGCCCGGCCGGCGGAGACGGCGTGGGCTGGGGGATCGCCTTCAGCCGCTACAAGAACCGCGCCGCCTATCTGGCCGCGGTGGTGGAACTGGTGGCGGAAGAAACGATCGCGCTGCGCCGGGTGTGGTGCGCGGTGGATGCCGGGCTGGTGATCAACCCCGATGGCGCGGCCAACCAGATCGAGGGCGGCGTGATCCAGGCCGCAAGCTGGACGGTGAAGGAGGAGGTCCGGGTGGATGCCGACGGAAGTTTACCCGCATCCTGGGAGGCCTATCCGATCCTGACTTTCCCGGAGGTGCCCGAGGTGTTCGTGCGGTTCGTGGGGTCGGCCGGGGACCCGTCGCTTGGCCTCGGGGAAGCGGCGGTGGGGCCGACCGCGGCGGCGATCGGCAACGCGGTGGCGCACGCGCTGGGGGTGCGGGTGCGGGAGATGCCGCTCACGCGCGAGCGGGTGGCGGCGGCGCTGCTGGGGTGATGCGGGCCCATTCCGTCGATGGGCTGCCGGCCGTCGATGGGCTGCCGGGCGTTCATTCCATTACAAAAACGGAATGGTGATCGCGGCGTCCTACCCCTCAAACGCCAGGATCGACATGCCCGCATTGTTGTCGGTCATGTAGACCGTTCCGTCCGCCGCAACGAACACGTCGCTCGCCTGGATCACGGCTTCCGCGTCCGGGCGCGTATCGACCATGCGGGCCGGCGGCGGTGGAACGTAGCGCGCGATCTCCCTCGGCGCATGGGCATCGGCGATATCGAACACGCGCAGCCCGGCATTCTGGTAGGTGGCGAAGATCAGCGTCTCGCTCACCAGCGATCCCGGCCGGTTCTCGTGCAGATTATGCGGGCCGAACTTGCCGCCCTTGGAACAGAAATCCGCCTCGGCCGGCATCGGCAAGGTGGCGATGCTGACCGGGTTCGCGGGATCGCGCACGTCGAAGATCCAGGTATAAGCGAGGCCCTTGGCGCAGCGCGCGGCGGTTGCCTCGTCGGCCACGACGCACAGGCCGCGTCCCGGCAACGGCAGCGGCGTGTGCGTGCCGCCCGCATAGGGTGGTGCCCAGCGGCGGTGCGCCAGAAGTTTCGGCGCCACCGGATCGGCCAGATCCATCACCGTGAGGCCGCCATCCCGCCAGGCGGCGAAACCGAGGCCGCCGGCCGGGATCATGTGATGCAGCGCCCAGCGCTGGCCGGCGGGCGCTTGCGGCGTTTCCCCGCCCGCCGCGTGCATGCCCGGCAAGGCCCAGCGCCCGGCGATCGCCGGGCGGGCGGGATCGGCGAGATCGATCACCGCCAGGATATGGTCCGTGTAGCCCTCGAAATGAATCGAGGCATAGGCATGGCGCCCGCCCGCCCACCAGATGCGATGCGGGCCCAGCCCGTCGATCGGCAGGAATCCGATCTCGCGCGGATGTGCCGGATCGTCCAGGCTGAAGACGCGGATGCCGGCGGTGAAATCCCGCTGCCGCCCGGCCAGGGTTTGCGTCAGCGACTGGGCGAAATAATCGCCCTTCATCGCCGCCGGCGCGGCCCAGACGGCGGGCGCGTTCACCGCCAGCAGCAGCCCGTCATGCACCTGGATATGATGCGCGCGGGTATTGGGAGGGCAGGGGATGAAATCCACCGCGCGCGGGGCGCGCGGGTTCGTCACGTCGATCGTGCTGATCCCGTTGGACAGCATATGACCGACATAGGCGTAGCCGCGCGCCACCATGATCTGCACGCCGTCCGGCCTTCCGCCCTGGTCGGAATGACCGAGCGGCGTGAGCGTCGCCATCGTTGCGTCCCTTCAGCCCGAAGGCGGTGCGATCGCGTCCAGCGCCATGCCGCGCGCCTCCGGCCCAAGCTGGGTCACGCTGAAGGCGGCGATCACCAGCAGCACGGCGACGGAGATGAACACGGCGCTGACGCCGTAGCCGTTTTCGATCCACAGGATCGCCGGGATGATGAAGGCGGTCGCCAGCCGCCCGGTGCCGGCCGCCATGCCGAAGCCGGAGGCGCGCGCGTTGGTCGGGAACACCTCGGAGGCGAAGATCTGCGCCGAATTG
>JAKAZN010000051.1 GCA_021815835.1 Pseudomonadota bacterium | reverse complement strand
GCGAAATCATCGGCCCGCGCGGCAAGCTCGGCGTAGCTCCACCGCACATCCCGCGACGGCACGATCAGGGCGGGACGATCGGGGACGCGCGCAAGCGTGCGGTCCAGGCTTTCGCCGACCGTCTGGCCGAGCAGGGTCGTGCCGACGGCGCCATGGACATAGCTGGGGGCGGGCTGGCTCATGGATGGTTTCTCCCGGACCGGCGCGGTGATCCGCGACCCCGCGCCGGACCGGAATGCTATCACGCCCGCGCCGGCGATGCAGCGGGCGAGCCCGCCTATCTGGCGCGCAGCGCGGTCCAGGGGAAATCGCGCCCCGGCGCCGGCGCGGCGAGCGGCTGCCCGAGCGCGCCCAGCAGCGGGCGGCACAGGCGATAGACGGTGCCCGGATCGATCCCGCGGATGCAGGCAAGCTGGCGCGGACAATCGGCGATATCGTTCAGATAGCAGGGCGCGCAGCTCATCGCCCGGGCCAGCGCCGCCGTCCCTTCCCCGATCGGTCCCCATTCCACCGCATCGACGGTGCCGGAATGGATCCCGATCACCGGCACGCCGAGCCCGGCGGCGATATGCTTCGGTCCGCTGTCGTTGCCGATGAACATCGCGCAGCGCGCGAGCAGCGCGGGCAGGGCATCGAGACGGAGCGCGCCCACCACCGAGCCCACCCGTCCGGGGGCGGCGAGCGCGCGTTCGATCTCGCCCGCGATCGCCGCCTCGTCCGGCCCGCCGATCAGCATGACGTTCACCGGATGACGCGCCAGGATCAGCTCCAGCAATGCGGTGAAATGATCCGCCGGCCACTGCTTCATCGGATTGCCCGCGCCGGGATGGACGCAGATCACGGGCCGGGCGAACAGCGCCCCGATCGTCTCCGGCAAGGGCGCCGAGGCGGGCGGCGCCATCGGCCCGGGCCGGGGCGCGGCGGCGAGTTCCACCGCGTCGACCAGCCGCATCAGATCCTCGCTGATATGGTGGCGCTTGGGATGCAGCGCGCGATCGCCCTCCCATTCCAGCGCGACATCCAGCCAGGGAAACTGCCCCATATGGTCGAACCCGGCGTGCCACCGCGCGCCGGCGCAGCGCAGCAGTTCCCGCGTATCGAGGTGCTTGCGCAGATCGATCGCGAGATCGAACCGGTACGGCGCGAGCCGGGCGGTCAGCGCCGCAAGGTCGTCCGTCTCGAGCGCGACGCGCCCGAGCGCCGAGCGGGCGTGGAAGAACGCAAATGGAATGATTTCGGCGATCGCCGGTTCCATCGCCGCCAGTACGCTGGCGGCGGGGCTGGCGAGCACATGGATCGCGGCGTCGGGGAACGCTCCCTTCAGCCGCCGGATCGCCGGCAGCGCGGTGACGAAATCGCCGATGTGATCGACCTTCACCGCGACGATCCGGCGGATCGCGCCGCGATCGAGCCGCGCGCCGCCGCCATGGGCCACGCGCAGCGGTTCGTCGTTCGGCCGGCAATCGTCGTGCTCGGTCGAAAGATTCGGCGAATAGAACGGATCGCCGGCGGCGAACCGCGCGCGCCAGCGGCGGGAGAACCCGGCGAGATCGTATTCCTCGCCCAGGCCGCCGCGGCTCGCGAGCTCGTGGTGGATCATCGAGGCGTGCGGCGTGAAGACCACGCGCTTGCCGGCCTCAAGCGTGCGCAGGCAGAAATCGAGGTCGTTGTTGATGACATCATGCGTCTCGTCGAAGCCGCCGAGCGCCTGGAAATGCGACCGCCGCATCAACATGCAGGCCCCGGTCACGGCGCTCACGCAGCGGGTGGTGAGCGCCAGTCCGAAATAACCCGGATCGGCGGCGGCGGCGAAACGGAAGGCGTGCCGGCCGGTCGCGCCGCCGGCCAGGAACATCCCCGCGTGCTGCACCGTGCGATCGGGATAGAGCAGCCGCGCGCCCACGACCCCGACCTCCGGATCGGCAAGCGCCTCCAGCATCGCTTCGAGCCAGCCCGGCTGCTCGATCTCGATGTCGTCGTTCAGGAACAGCAGATATTCGCCCGAGGCGACCGCGGCGGCGAGGTTGTTGAAGCGCGACCAGTTGAACGCGGCCGGCGCGGCGATCACCTGGTCGGCCTGGCCGCGCAGCATCTCGCGCACCGGCGCGCGGCTTTCGGGGATGTTCTCGATGCAGATGATCTCGAAATCGCGGAAGCCGGTGCGCCCGCGCAGGCTGGCGAGGCAGGTCTCGATATGCCCGCCCGAGCCGTTGGTCGGGATGACGATCGACACGCGCCCGGGCGGCGGGGCGGGGCGTACCCGCCAGGTGCCGGCCACGAGGCCCGGTTCGACGCGCGCGACCCGCCCGGCGCGCAGCGAGGCGGCGGCGAGCGCCGCGCGCTCGGCCTCCGGGTCGGCCGCCGGGGCCTCGGTGCCGCGCCAGGCCAGCAGTTTCGGGACGTGGTGGATCGCGCGGCTCTGCTCGGTGGCGCGCAGCAGCAGGTCGTATTCCCCCGCCGGCCCCGGCAGGCCGCGGCCGACGCGGCGCAGCAGGGCGGCGCTCGCGACCCAGGGGCGGCCGATATAGGCGGTGGCGTGGAGCAGGTCGGGCGAGAAATCCGGTTTGAAGAAGGCCTCGCGCTCGCCGCCGACCGGGCTGATCCGGCTCTCGTCGGCGTAGAGGAAATCGGCGTCGGGATCGAGCGCCCGGGCGAGCGCGAATTCCGCGAGCGCGCCGGCATCGAGCCGGTCGCCGGCGCCGAGCAGGCCGCACAGCACGGCATCGTCGCAATTGGCCGGTGGCCAGACCGGCGCGGTTTCGGCGACGAGCACGCCGAGCGCGTCCGTCTCGCCCGCCTCCGCGCGGCGCTGGCGCAGCGCGCGCGCGGCGGCGGCGTCCGCGACCAGAAGATCGGCCTGCCATGGGCACAATATCTGCGCGCGCAGGCTGGCGAGAGTAGCGGCCAAGGCTTCGGGCGGCGCGCGATCGGCATCCAGGATGAGGAAGCGGAAGGCGGCCCGCGCGCCCATCCGCTCGAGCGCGCGCGCGGTCGAAGTCGCCTCCCCCGGATCGATATGGGGGCGGATCGTCATCGCATCGGCGGCTTCCTCGCCGCGATGGACGGTGAAGCCGAAGCCGCGGGCGACGTTGGTCCCGTCCTCGGCGCGCAGCACGATTTCGGCGCGGTGGGTGCCGTCGCGCAGCAGGCGGGGCGGGAAATGGAACGCGAAGCCGCTGCGCAGCGCGCCGGGCCAGTCGGGCAGCGCGCGTTCCACGTCCTGGCGCGCGAGCCCGGTATGCGCCTCGCCCAGGCGCTGGCCGTCCAGGTAGACCGTGATCGCCGTGATCCCCGCGCGCGCCAGCGCCCAGCCCTCAAGCGTCAGGCGGGAGGTGACCGGCTCCACCATCGTATCATCGGAAATGACGGGACGATCGAGTTCGAGACGGAACGCCTCCCCGTCCGGCGCGGCGGGCGGCAGGTCGGGCGCCGGCGCCGGCTGCCCCGCCGGCGCGGCGGGACGTTCGCGCCGGGTGAGCGGCGCGCGCACCGATTCGATCTCGCCGGCGCCGTTATGGATGCGGAGCTCGATCGTTTCGCCCTGCCCCGGCGGCTCCGGCAGGATCCCTTCGAAGGCGAAGCCGGCGTGACGCGCCATCGGGATCGTCAGGAACTGTTCCCCGACATCCGGGCGCGGCCGGCCGGTCTGCGCCTCCCCCAGTTCGCGTCCTCGATGGACGACGGCGATGCGCCCGATCCCGAGCGCCGAGACGGCCCAACCGGTGATCCGCGCCACCCCGTCGGCGTCGGCTTCCGCGAGGTCGCAGAACGCATCGATGCGCCGCCGTTCCGCCGCGACATCGCGCGGCGGCGGCTCGGGCGCATCGGGCGCGGGCGGCGCGGGCGCCAGGTCGAGCCGCGGCGGATGCTCGAGCGGGAGCGAGAGCGTGAGCGTGGTTCCGTCCTCGGCGACCGCCGAGATCGCGAGCCGGTCGGCCATCGCGGCGTCGCGTCCGAGCCGGCCGGTCAGGGTGAAGCCCGCGCCGGCGGCGCCGGGGTAGCCCGGGAACAGCGCGGCCACATCGTCGCGCGTCACGCCGAGCAGCGCCGCCCCCACCCGCTCACCGTCCAGGAAGGCCTGCACGGCGAGCAGGCGGCGTCGCGCGATCCCCCAGCCGGTCACGGCGAGCTGGCCGGAGGCATCGATCGCGGCGCGTTCGACATAGACGATCACGGGCGCCGCGGGCCCCTGCTCCGGTGCCGCCCAGCCGCGGCCACGTTCCAGCCAGCCGCCATCGCCGCCCGCCTCGCGCCGCGCCGCGCACGGAAACGCGGCTTCCGCGCCGTCCGTGGTGACAACGCGCAGCGCGAACTCCCAGACCAGCGCGGCCGCCGCGATCGGACGCGCCAGCACGAACATGAAGCCACGCGCCTGGGGCGGGCCGCCCAAGGGGGCTGGCGGGAGGTCCGCCGGAGACCCTGGCGGGAATTCGAGGCGGGCCAGGACGGTGCCGTCCTGTTCGAGCGCGATGCTTTCGATCGGCATCGCGGCGACGGCACGGCCGAGCAGGATCGCGTCATGCCGGCCATGCAGCTCGCCCCCCGCGAAATGCGGGGCAATTTCCACCTGAATCCCGCTGGAATCGGGCCGGGCCGCGTCGGAGCGCGGGGCAAGCGGGAGGTCGTTGTTCATCGCGTCAGGAGCATTCATGGGCCGCCGCCGGCAGGGCGTGGGGGGTCAGATCTGGAACGGCCGCCGTCCCTCGCGATAGCCGCTCTCGTCGAAATGCGCCTGGGCGGACTCCACCAGTCCGCCGCGAATGCCTTCCACCACGTCCGGATTCTGCTGGAGATACCATTGCTCGTCCACCGTGATCGGGAACGGCATCCGCCCTTCGAGATAGCCGTCATTGACGAAATGTTCTTGTGCCGAACCGACCGCGCCGCGGGCGATGGCGCCGGCCACATCGTCGTACTGCCTGAGATACCATGCTTCGTCCACGGTCAGGCCGGAAATCATGGTCTTCACGAGGGAAACAAACTCGTCATAGCCCAGGTTGACGCGCAGCTGCCCGCGCACGGTCGTTATTTCCACGGCACGTCGCACGGTGTCGAACGGCGGCACGTACTTCATACAACGAACCCCTCTGGCGGCGAAACACATGCCACCACCCCAGACTTGGACCCCCGGTCATAGAAGCCAGGATGGCCCGGCGCGGTCAAGTCGCGAATCGCCCGACGGCCGCGTCACCGCGCCCGGGCGAGCGGCAGCTTGCTGCCCGCGATCGCACGTTCCGCGCGCACCGCCCGGCGGAAGCGGAACAGCTTGGCGGGCCGGCCTCCGGTCTCACGCACCGTCTCCCCGGTCTCCTCCACCAGTTCCTGGCTTTCGACCAGCCGGCGGAAATTCTGTTTGTGCAGCAGCCGCCCGGCCAGCGCTTCGACCGTGCGTTGCAGCAGCAGGAGGGTGAAGCCAGGCGGCAACAGCTCGAAAACGACCGGGCGGTATTTGATCTTGGCGCGCAGCCGGGCGATCGCGGTGGCCAGGATGCGGCGATGGTCGTTGCGCATCGGGTGGCCCGGGACCGGCGGCGCGGCGCACCCCGATTCCGCCACCAGCCCCGCCTCCCACAATAATTCATAGCGCTGCAACACCAGTTCCTCGTTCCAGGCGGCGCCGTCGAAGCCGAAGGTGATCGCGGCCCGTTCCCGCCGCTCGCGCCGGGCCGGCGCGCTGCTCCCCGCCTCGGCCCAGTCTTGCAGGCGCGGGGCCAGCGCGGCCAGGATCGCCGCCGCGGCACCTTCCCGCTGGTCCTCCCACGGAAAGAAGCGATACCAACTTTGCCAGCCCACCCCGGGATCCTCGCCGGACCGTGCCTCCCGCGTCAGGCCCAGATAGCTGATCGAGATATGCCGCCCGCCCGGGACCGCGCGATCCTGGTCGGCAAAGGTGTAGAGCTGCTCGACATATCCCAGCGGATGATGGGTCTGGCGTTCGACCCAGGCGCGCAGCCCCGCCTGCAGCGACCGGTGCCCGGGCTCCAGCGGACCGGACGGCAAGGCCCCGCCATCGGCCAGGGTGAGCACGCGCGGCACGCCATCGGTGACCGCGGCGAGCACCGCGATCAGCTCGGCGACCGCCAGCGCCGGCTCGGGCGCGGCCGATTCCGGGACGATCGGGGACGCGGCGGCGCGCGGTGCCGTCCGGGCGGACATGCAGGGGTCTCCCTCGCGTGCGGAATGGGTTCAGTCTATCAGCTTTCCGGCCGCCGCGGGGCATGGTGTCGCGCGGCCGAGCGGGGGAATTGCCATGGTGACGGGCGCGCATGTGCCGCTGACGGTCGATCTGTCCGGGCTGCGAGTGGCGATCAGCGCCGGGGCGGGCGGGATCGGGCGGGTGATGGCCGACAGCTTCGCCGCCTGCGGGGCGGCGGTGTTCGTCTCCGACGTCGATGCCGCGGCGCTGGAATCGTGTCCCTATCCGCGGCTGCGCGCCGATGCCGGCGATCCGGCCGACTGCGCCGCCTTCGTCGATGCCGCCCTCGCCGAGCTCGGCGGGCTGGACGTGCTGGTCAACAACGCCGGCATCGCCGGACCCACCGCGCCGGTGGAGGAGGTGGCGCCGGACGCGCTGGACGCCACCTTGCGGATCGATCTGGCCAGCATGTTCCATTGCGCGCGGCGCGCGATCCCGGCGCTGCGCGCGGCCGGCGGGGGCGCGATCGTCAACCTGTCCTCGGCCGCCGGGCGATTCGGATTCCCGCTGCGGGCACCCTATTCGGCGGCGAAATGGGGCGTGATCGGGTTCACCAAATCGCTGTCGATGGAGCTGGGGCCGGATGGGATCCGGGTGAACGCGATCCTGCCGGGACCCGTCGATGGGCCGCGCATCCGCGCGGTGATCGCGGCCAAGGCGGCGGCCGGAGGCGTGTCGGTGAACGAGATGACGGATCGGATGGTCGGCACGACCAGCCTGCGGAGTTTCGTGACCCAGCAGGACATCGCCAACATGGCGCTGTATCTGGCGAGCCCGTTCGGGGCGACGATCAGCGGCCAGGCGATCGCGGTCGATGCCGACATGCAGGGGACGGTTTAGAGCGGGCGCCGGCACCCTTCGCTGCGCGCGCCGACCTCTCCCGCAAGCGGGAGAGGTAAGGCCGCCTCGTCAGTGCGGGCGCGTCCTGCCCGCCAATCCCGCGAAGGGATGCGCCTCCGCCGGGCCCGATTCGGCGGCGCCGGGATCCACCACGCCCGGCTTGCGGGGATAGGGATCGAGCGCGAGCGCCAGTTGTTCCGCGGCGGCCTCACCCAGATCGATCGCCTCGCCCTCGAACGGGATCTCGTCCGGCGCCTCGGGGTCCGGATCGTCGCTCTCGCGCCCGGCGGGGACGAAGCGCAAATGCGCCTCCTCGACGAGCGTCGCGGCAAACGGGTCCAGCGTGACGACGCAGATCTGCGTGATCTCGGCACGCAAATGCAGATGGGCGGCGACGGCGCCGCCGGGCAACGGATGCAGCATGAATTCGCACCGCAACGCCGCGATCGCGGGCAGGCCGACGCGACGGGCGAGCGCCTCCCGTTCCGCTTCGCTCGCTTCGACGACGATGGCAGTTCCCGCCTTGGGGATTTGGCGAAGCGGCAACGGGCGATGCAGCTCGGGCGTCATCGCGCCGCTGCCTGGGCGGGCAGGAAATCCGCGGTGCCGGCGATGAAGGCCGCCGCCGGCTGGCCGGCAAGATGGGCCGCCTGCGCGGTGGCGAAGCGGGCCAGCGCCGCCGGCCCGCCCTCGGGCACGGCCATGCCGCGCCAGACATTGCGCGCGAGCGCGGCTTGCAGCGCCGCCTGGTCACCGCCAACCAGCGCGGCGCGATAGGCGATCGCGCGGCCGTGCAGCGCCTCCCACATCGCGCGCATCTTGCGCGGCACCGTGGGATCGCCGGCGCCCATCTCCCGCAGCGCCAGATCCATGTCGCTGAACATCGCATCGAACACCGCCTGGGCGAGCGCGGGACCCGGCGGCGGCTCCAGACGGACCCGGTCGATCATCAGGAAGGCGCAGAGCGCGAGCGCGTCGTAGCGCCCGTCCAACGTGTCCGGAACGCCGATGGTGGCGAACAGGAACGGATCGCGCGCGGCGGCGGCGGCGGTGGTGTAGAGCGCGAAGCCGGCCCGTTCGTGCCGGCCGCGCCGGAGCCGCGGCAGGAAGCCGAACACGCCCATGCGGTGCCTTTCATGCGCAAGCGCCGACCCGTGCCGGGGCGGCTCCCGCGCTGCCTGTCGCCGGACAGGTGCGGCGAACGCGCTCGCCCTAGCCGACATCGGCCCCGCGCTCAAGGCGCCGGGGGAACGATGAACCTGCCGTCACGGGTCCACCCACGATGGTGGGTGAACCCGGGGAAGGCGAAGGTCTCCGGACGCCGCTCGCCACGCTGCCGGCGAGCCATGGCCGGTAGGCGGCCAAACGCGATCGGACGCGTCTGGTCCTCGTGGAGCGACAGGCCGAACCGGGCGAGCCGTTCCTTGCGGTCGGCCAGCATCCGCCGTGCGTCGGCCGCGCTCTCGAAGCCCATGACGAAGTCGTCGGCGTGGCGCACGATCGAGACCCGACCGCGCGCGTTCCGACGGCGCCATTGATGGACCCGGAGTTCAAGGACGTAATGCAGAAAGA
>JAKAZN010000050.1 GCA_021815835.1 Pseudomonadota bacterium | reverse complement strand
AGCTTCATCGCCGCGGCCGAGGCGTTCGCCGCATCCTTCTGGAAGCCAGGAAAATTCGTCCAGATCGCCGGCAGGGCCTTGGTATTGTCACCCTTGTCGCTGCCCGCCGGGAACAGCGAGGGATAGGTGTCCATCCATTTCGCGATCGCCATGGCCGGCTCGGCGAAATCCTTGACCGGCAGCTTGTGCGCCACCGCCTGGCGGATGCCGGTGAAGGAGCCGAGGACCAGCAGCTGGCCGTTCTGGCGGGTCTTGATGGGATCGAAGGCGGGCGCCGCCGCGAGGGAAGCCGCGCCGATTCCCAGGCTTCCGGCCAGAAGCAGGCCGATCGTGGCATATTTTCCGAAACGCATCCTGTGATCTCCCTGTCGTGACAAAGGCCGCGTATCGCGCCCCCCAATTTCGTATGAAGCGCCGTCGCGCGGCACTGACCGCCATCTTGCCTGTTTTGCGTCCCGGCGCCACAGCAAATCCACGCCCCCCAACCGAACAGGAGTCCCCATGCCCCGCCTGCGCGCCGTCGCCGTGTTCTGCGGCTCCCGCGAGGGGAACGATCCCGGCTTTCGCACCGCGGCGACTGCCATGGGGCGCGGCCTGGCCTTGATGGGGATCCGCCTGGTCTATGGTGGCGGCGGAATCGGCCTGATGCGCGCGCTGGCCGATGGTGCCCTGGGGGCGGGCGGCGCGGTGACCGGGGTGATGCCGGCCTTCCTCCGCCGGCTGGAGGTTGCGCATCCGGGGGTGGCGGATCTCATCACCACCGACTCGATGCACCGGCGCAAGCAGATCATGGCCGATCTGGCCGATGCGTTCGTGGCGCTGCCGGGCGCCCTCGGCACGCTCGACGAGACGGTGGAGATCCTGACCTGGCGCCAGCTCGGCCTGCACGCCAAGCCGGTGCTGGCCTGCGACATCGCCGGCTCCGCCGCGCCCTTGGTCTCGGCGATCGAGACCGCGATCGCGCAAGGCTTCGTGGGCCCGGAGCTGCGCGGGATGCTGGAGGTGACGCAAGGCGTGCCGGCGACGCTCGCGCGGCTGGCGGAAATCGCCGCGTCCGGGCTTTGACAGGAACGCCCCCGGGTATTCTGCTGGGCCGATCCGGGAGAGGAGCGAACCAGGACCGTGCGACCCTTGGAAGGCTATCGCGTGCTGGCGCTGGAGCACGCCGTGGCGGCGCCGCTGTGCACCCGCCACCTCGCCGATCTCGGCGCGGAGGTCATCAAGATCGAACGCCCCGGCGGTGGCGATTTCGCCCGCGGCTACGACCGTTTCGTGAAGGGCCAGTCGAGCTTCTTCATCTGGCTCAATCGCGGCAAGCGCAGTGTCACCCTGGATGCGAAGGGCGCGGAAGGACGCGCGGTGCTGGCCCGGCTTGCGGACCGCTCGGACGTGCTGGTGCAGAACCTGGCGCCGGGCGCGGCGGCGCGCCTTGGACTGTCGTTCGAGGCGCTGTCGGCGCGCAACCCGCGCATCGTGGTGTGCGATATTTCCGGCTACGGAGAGAGCGGGCCGTTCGCGCAAAAGAAGGCGTACGACCTGCTGATCCAGGCGGAATCCGGGCTGATCAGCGTGACCGGCACGGATGCGACACCGTCGCGGGTCGGGATTTCCATCGCCGATATCGCGACGGGCATGTACGCCCAGACCGCGGTGCTGGCGGGGCTGTTGCGGCGGGAACGCGCCGGCGGCCATGGGAATGCGAGGGGGGGGCAGGCGATGGGCGCGCATGTGCAGGTGGCGATGCTGGATGCGCTGGCGGAATGGATGACGCATCCGATGTATCGCTGGGGCTATGACGGGACGCTCACGCCGCGCGTGCCGACCAGCCATCCGCTGCTCGCCCCCTACGGCGCGCACCGGACGAAGGACGGCAGCGTGATCTTCGGCTTGCAGAACGAACGCGAATGGGTGGTGTTCTGCGCGCAGGTGATGGAGCAGCCGGGCCTGGCCACCGACCCGCGCTTCGCCGACAACATCGCGCGCGGCGCGGCGCGGGAGGCGCTGACCGCGCTGATCGAGGCGGATTTCGCGCACCGGACGACGGCGGAAGTGGTGGAGCGGCTCGATCGCGCCGGCATCGCCAACGGGCGGCTGAACGGGCCGCGGGAGATCTGGGAACATCCGCAGCTTCAGGCCCGCGACCGCTGGCGCGAGACGATGACCGAGGTGGGGCCGGTGCGCGCCCTGCTGCCCCCGGTAACCTTCGCCGATACCGAGGCGGCGATGGGCGCCGTGCCCGCGCTCGGCGCGGATACCGGGGCGGTGCTGGCCGAAGCGGGCTACGCGCCGGCGGAGATCGCGGCGCTGCGCGAGGCCCGCGTCGTATGACCGCGCCTGACCATCCGCCTGGCCTCCCGCCCGCGCACCGCATGGTGGCCGAACAGCGCTGGTTCGACGATTTCCGCCTCGGCGAGCGCTTCGTCCTGCCCAGCCGGACCATGACCGACGCGGTCTTCCTCGCGTTCCAGGCCGCCAGCGGCGATCGCCATCCGATCCATTACGACCGCCGCTTCTGCCAGGCGCGCGGAATGCCCGACATGCTGGCGCACGGGTTCCAGACCCTGATCCAGACCGCGCCCGGGGCCGGCCTGTTGCCGTTTCTGATCGAGGACTCGCTGCGCGGCTTCCTGGAACAATCGAGCCGGTTCCTGCATCCGGTGTTCGTGGGCGACACGCTCTATCCGGTGCTGGAGGTCGATGAACTTGCCCCCGGACGCACGACCGGCGTGTTGGGGCTGGCGAGCTTTGTCACCAACCAGGACGGGGTCCCGGTGCTGGAGGGACGGCAGCGTTTCCTGTTGCGCCGGCGGGTCGTCGCGGAGGCGTGATCCCGGCGGCAGCGGCGACCAGCGGGCGGCGGGCGAGAATTATCCCGCCGTGCGCCGCCGCCGCCGCGGCAGCGCTTCCGCCGGCGCGGACGCGGGCGGATCCTCCGGCGTGGCGAGGGCATCGAGCAGGGCGGCGCGCAGCTGGCGCAGCTTCGCCTCGTTCGTGACTTTCAGGCCGAACACGTCCTTCACGTAGAACACATCGACCGCGCGCACCCCGTAGGTGGTGACATGGGCGGACGCGATCTGCAGCCCCTGCTCGCTGATCGCCGCCGTCACGTCGTGCAGCAGGCCGGGCCGGTCGCGCCCGTTCACTTCCAGCACCGTGTGCGAATTGGACGCGCGGTTGTCGATCACCACCCGCGGCGGCACATGGATCGCGCGCATCCGCCGCCCGATCAGCATCTTCGCCGAGAGCTTAGGGATTTCGGTGGCGAGCCGCAGCCGCCCGGACAGCGCCTGCTCGATCAGCGCCGACAGCCGCGCCAGCCGGTGCGGCGCGTCGAATGTCCCGCCCGCCGCGTCCTGCACCCAGAACGTATCCAGCGCCATGCCGTTGGTCATGGTATGGATTCGCGCATCGACGATCGAGGCGCCGGCCATCGCCAGCGCCCCCGAGATCTTGCTGAACAGTCCGGCATGGTCGGCGCAATACACGGTCACCTCCGTCACCGCGCGCGCCGGCAGCGGCTCGGTATGCACGGTCAACGGCGCCTCCCGCCGCGTCGCTTCGCGGATCAGCCGGGCGTGGCGCGCGTGCGTGTCCGGATCGAAGGACAGCCAATAGCCGGGATAGCCGAGCGCGGTGAACTCCGCGATCACCGCCGCCGGCCAGCCAACCAGCAGCGCCGCGGCGGCGTCCTTCGCGCGAGTGACGCGCACGTCGCGTTCCGTGGTGGCCAGCCCCCCTTCCAGAACCTCGGCGACGCGGGTGTAGAGCTCGCGCAGCAAGGTGGCCTTCCAGCCGTTCCAGACCTTCTTCGATACCGCGCGCATGTCGGCGACCGTCAGGATCAGCAGCAGGCGCAGCCGTTCCGGCGACTGGATGGTATCGGCCAGGTCGAGGATGGTCTTCGGGTCGTCGATATCGCGCTTGAAGGCCGTCTCGCTCAGCATCAGGTGATAAAGCACCAGCCACGAGACGGTCTCGGTCTCCTCGGCGGAAAGCCCGAGCGCCGGCCCCACTTCCAGCGCCAGCTCGGCGCCGATGCGCGAATGATCCCCCCCGCGCCCCTTGGCGATGTCGTGCATCACCATCGCCAGATAGAGCGCGCGACGCGACTGGATATGATCGACGATCCCGGACGCCACCGGCGCGACTTCCGCGAGCTCGCCGCGTTCCAGCGCGTTCAGCACGCGGATCGCCTCGATCGTGTGCTCATCGACGGTGAAGATGTGATAGGTGTCGAACTGCATCTGTCCGACGATGCGGCCCCAGTCGGGCAGGAAGCGGCCGAGGAAGCCGGCTTCGTTCAGGATGGCCAGCCAGCGCGCCCCGTCCGGATGCCGCCCGTCCCGCCCGACGCCATGCGCATGGCCGGGGGGCGCATGGCCGGGCGGATGGCCGCAGAGCAGGTCCATGAACAGATCGGCCGCTTCCGGGTCGCCGCGCAGCTTGGCGCCGGCGCGTTCGTTGCGAATCAGGGAGCGCAGCGCCAGCGGATGCAGCGCGAGATCGCGGTCGCGCGCGACCTTCAGGATGCGCAGCATCTGGATCGGCTCGACATCGAAATCGCGTCCGGGGATCGGCAGCAGCTCCCCATCCGCCAGCACGAAGCCGGCGGCGAGCAGGGTCTTGTCGGTCTCCGCCGCGACCGCCGGCGGGCCGAGCGCGGCGCGCAGCAGCGCCGGTTCCACCACCCGCGTCAGGCGGGCGATCTCGCGCACGGTCAGGAAATAGTGGCGCATGAAACGCTCCACCCCGTCCTGGCGGCCGTGGCGGGTATAGCCCATGCGCGCGCCGACCACCGGTTGCAGATCGAAGGTCAGGCGCTCCTCCGCACGGCCGGCGACGTAGTGCAGATGAAAGCGCAGGGTCCAGAGAAACTCCCAGGAACGGCGGGCATGGCGCGCTTCCTCCGCCGAGAGCACGCCGGCCACGTCGGCCAGTTCGCCCATCGTGTAGGTGTCGAACATGTAGCGCGCGATCCAGTAGAGGGTTTGCAGATCGCGCAAGCCCCCGCGGCCTTCCTTGATGTTCGGCTCCACCACGAAGGGGCTGTCGCCGAAGCGGCGATGTCGCGCCTCGCGCTCGGCCTGCTTGGCGGCGATGTATTCGGCCGCGCCGCTCTCCTTGCAGGCGGCACGAAAGCTCACATGGAAGGTCTCGAACAACGCGGCGTCGCCCGCGAGGAAGCGGGCATCGAGCAGCGCGGTGCGGATGGTGAGGTCCTTGGCGCCCTCGGCCAGGCATTCCGCGATCGAGCGCGTGGCGTGCCCGACCTTCAGCCCCAGGTCCCACAGGAAATAGAGCATGTATTCGACCGCGGCCAAGGTATGCGTCGAGGCCTGGTGCGGGGTCAGGAACAACAGGTCGATATCGCTGAACGGCGCCAAGGTCCCGCGCCCGTAGCCGCCGGTGGCGACCACGCAAAGTGTTTCGATGCCGCCGATCTCGGCCGTGGCGTGCGCGAACAGCGCCTTCACCAGCCCGTCGGTCAGGCCGGCAAGCTGGCGGCCCGCCTGCAATCCCGTGATCTCGCCCTGCTCGAAGGTCTCGCGCACCTGCGCCTGGATGCGCGCCAGATGGCGACGGAAGGCGCCCAGCGCCGCTTCCCGCGACATGGTGCCGGCGGTTTCCGCCAGACCGGCCAGCGCCGCGACAAGGGGGGCGGAGGTCGCGGCAGCCTGGGCCTCGGGCAATTGATGCAGCATGAACCGATGCTACAGTTTGTCGCCCCCGGTGCAAACCGGAAGCATCGATTTGAGACGATAAAGCGCCTCCAGCGCCTCGCGCGGCGACAGAAGATCGGGATCGAGCGCGGCCAGCGCCGCCAGCGCGGGCGGTTCGGCCTCCTCCAGGGGTGGCGCGGCCGGGGGCGGCGGCGCATCCGGCCCCGCGGCGGCGAACAGCGGCAGGGCGCCGAGCGGGGCACCGGCGCGCAAAGGCCCGCCCTCCGCCTCCAACGCCGCCAGAAGCGAGGCCGCGCGCCGCACCACGCGGGCCGGCACGCCGGCCAGTTCCGCGACATGCACGCCCCAGGACCGCCCGGCCGCGCCTTCGGCCACCTCGTGCAGGAACACCACGCTCCGCTTCCACTCCTTGACCCGCATCGTATGTGGCCGCAGCCGCGGGAGCCGTTCGGCCAGGGTGGCAAGTTCGTGGAAATGTGTGGCGAAAATGGTACGGCAGCGCAAGGTCCCGTGCAGCGCCTCCAGCACCGCCCAGGCGATCGCGAGCCCATCGAGGGTCGCCGTGCCGCGGCCGATCTCATCGACCACCACCAGCGAGCGCGGCCCGGCCTGGTGCAGGATGGCCGCGGTCTCGGTCATTTCCACCATGAAGGTCGAACGTCCGCGCGCCAGATCATCGGCCGCGCCCACCCGGGAGAACAGCCGATCGACCACGCCGAGCGTGAAGCTCTCCGCCGGCACCGGCAGCCCGGCCTGGGCGAGCACCACCAGCAGCGCGTTCTGGCGCAGGAAGGTGGATTTGCCGGCCATGTTCGGCCCCGTCAGCAGCAACAACCGCCGATCGGGCGACAGATCGCACTCATTGGGCACGAAGGCGACCGCGCCCCCCGCCAGCGCCGCCTCCACCACCGGATGGCGCGCGGCGCGGGCGAGAAATTCCGTGCCCTCGGTCAGCTCGGGCCGGTTCCAGCGCCCGGATTCCGCCAGCCCGGCGGCGGATTGCGCGACATCGAGCAGCGCGAGCGCGTCGGCCGCCGCGCCGATCGCGGGCGCTGCGTCCATCGCGGCGCGCACCAGATGGGCGAACACCGCCTGCTCCCGCGCCGCCGCGCGTTCTCCCGCCTCGGCGATGCGCCGGTCGAGCTCGGCCAGTTCGCCGGTGGTGAAGCGCGCGCCATTGGCCATGGATTGACGCAGGGTCACGGCGGGATCGGCGCGCAGGCGCTCGGCGGCCTGGGCCGGGACTTCCATCACGTAGCCCAACTGGGCGTGGTGGCGGATCTTCAGGCTGGCGACGCCGAAACGCTGCGCGTAATCCAGTTGCAGCCGCGCCAGCACCTGGCGGCTGTCGTCGCGCAACGCACGCTCCGCATCCAGTTCGGCGTCGTATCCGGGCCGGATCGCCGCGCCGTCATCGAGCCGCAGCGGCGCCGGTTCGGCGATCGCGGCAGCGAGCGTGGTCTCCAGCGCCGGATCGACGCCGAGCGCTCCCCGTGCCGCCGCCAACGCCGCCGGCACCGGGCCGGCCAGCGCCGCCGCCGCCGCGCGCGCCGCCGCCAGCCCCGCGCGTAACGATGACAGATCGCGCGGCCCGCCGCGCTGCACCGCCAGCCGGCCCAGCGCGCGCGCCATGTCCGCCACGCCGCGCAACGCGCCGCGCAGCCCGCGCGTCGCCTCCGGGTTCGCTCCCATCCACGACCAGGCATCCTGGCGCGCGGCGATCGCGGCCGGCGCCGTCAGCGGCGCGGCGATCCAGCCCGCCAGCGCCCGTGCGCCGGGCGCGGTCAGGGTGCGGTCGATCGCCGCGAACAGGCTGTGCGCCGTCCCCCCGTCCCGCCCGCGCAACAGATCGAGGCTGGCGCGCGTCGCCGGGTCCATCGCCAGCACCCCCTCCTGCCCGCGCGGCGCGGGCGGCGACAGGCGCGGCGCGGCGCCGGACGCGGTCAGGCGCACGTAATCGAGCGCGGTGGCGGCGGCGGCGATCTCGGCTTCGGTGAAGCTGCCGAACGCGTCGGGGCTGGCGGCGCCGAACGCCTCGGCCAGCAGTCGCGGCGCGTCGGCGGGCGGCGCGCTGTCGGGACCGCGACGCGGCTCCCACTCGCCCAGCGCAAGATCGGCCGGCGCCAGGATCTCCGCCGGGTCGAGCCGCGCGAGCAGCGCCGGAAGATCGATGCCCGGCAGCGCCGCCGTCTCGAACAGCCCGGTGGAGATATCGAGCCACGCCGCGCCCAGCGCCGCGCGCCCCGGAACCAGCGCCAGCAGCAGATTGGCCCGCGCGGCATCGAGCAGGCTGTCCTCGGTCAGCGTCCCCGGCGTGACCAGCCGCACCACCTCGCGCCGGATCGGCGCCTTGCCGGTGCGGGTCTTCGGATTCTCCATCTGCTCGCCGACGGCGACGCGAAAGCCGCGGCGGATCAGGCGGGCGAGATAGGTCTCGGCGGCATGGACCGGCACGCCGCACATCGGGATCGGCGCGCCCCCGTGCTCCCCGCGCGCGGTGAGCGCGATGTCGAGGGCGTGGGCGGCGGCCTCGGCGTCGGCGAAGAACAGTTCATAGAAATCGCCCATGCGCAGGAACAGCAACGCGTCGGGATGGGCGGCCTTGAGCGCGAACCATTGCGCCATGACCGGCGAGGCGCCGGCGGGGTCGAGCGGGGCGGCCGCGATGGGACCCCCGCCTCGGCCGGCTCGGCCGGCCCCATCCGCCCGCCCCCCGCCCGCCCCCCCCGTCATGGCCGGGCTTGACCCGGCCATCCGCGCACGGAGCCGCGGGGGAGGATGGCCGGGTCAAGCCCGGCCACGACGGGGGGGCACCCGGAATCGGGATCAGCTTTCGGCATCATCCGCCCCCAGGCGCAACAGCCGCGCCGCCAGCGCGACATCGGCGGCCACCGCGGCGCGGCGGGCGGCGGCCTGCGCGTCCTCCCCCCAA
>JAKAZN010000049.1 GCA_021815835.1 Pseudomonadota bacterium | reverse complement strand
TCACCTACGGCAAGTCCGAGATCGTCAACCCGATCACCGTGCTGCCGCCGCGGGCGCTCGATGCCTACTACGCCGCACCCGCGGGCGAAGGGGTCTCCGTCGGCTGGCCCGGCGCGGGGGTGGAGATCGAGCTGCGCGACGAGACCGGCGCGGTGCTGGCGCCGGGCGCGGTGGGGGAGGTGCATCTGCGCGGGCGGCACATGTCGGCGGGGCATATCGACGCCACCGGCTTCCATCCGCTGCCCGCCGACGGGTTCCACGCCACCGGCGATCTGGGCCGGATCGACGGAGAGGGGCGGCTGCATCTGGTGGGGCGGCTGGCCGACGTGGTGAAATCGGGCGGCTACAAGATTCATCCCGACGAGATCGAGCGGGAACTCGCCGGCACCGCGGGGACCGCGGCGGTGGCGATAGTCGCCCTGCCGTCGGAATACTGGGGCGAGGTGATCGTGGCGGTGGCCGAGACCGACGACGCCGCCTGGCCCGACCGCGCCCGGGCGGCGCTGGCCGGCCTCGCCCGCTACAAGCACCCGCGCGCCTTCGTCATGCTGCCAGAATTGCCGCGCAACCCGCAGGGCAAGATCATGCGCCGGCTGATCCGCGAGGCCATTCTCGCCCGCCACCGCCTAGTCGATGGCCCGCACCCGGTTCTGGAGCCCCTCTGAATGCCCGAGACGATCCTGGTCGAGACCCCGCGCCCGCATCTGCTGGTGGTGACGATGAACCGCCCGGAAGTGGGCAACGCCCGCAACACCGCGATGGGCCGCGCGCTGCTCGCGCTGTGGTCCGGCCTGATCGAGGACCCCGGCGAGGTTCGTTGCGTGGTGCTGACCGGGGCCGGGGACCGCATCTTCTGCGCCGGCGCCGACCTCAAGGAACGCAACGGCGTGAGCCGCGCAGAGTGGGAACACCAGCACGAGATTTTCGAGCGTGGGCGGGACGCGCTGCTGGAGGTTCCGGTCCCGGTGATCGCGGCGGTGAACGGTCACGCCTACGCGGGCGGCCTGGAGTCCGTATTGGTGTGCGATTTCGCCTATGCCGCGCGCGGGGCAAGGTTCGCGCTGACCGAGGTGACCCGCGGCATCATGCCCGGCGGCGGCGGCACCCAGACCTTGCCGCGGGTGGTGGGGGAGCGGCGAGCGAAGGAGATCATCCTGACCGGCCGCCCGTTCTCGGCCGAGCAAGCGCTGGCCTGGGGGGTGGTGAACCAGCTGTGCGAACCCGGCACGCTGATGACCGAGGTGCTGGCGACCGCCGAGGCGATCTGCGAGAACGCGCCGCTTTCGGTGCGGCAGGCGAAGAAATCGATCCGTCACGGGGTGCAGATGGACCTGCGGCGCGGGCTGGCGTTTGAGATCGAGGCCTATGGCCGGCTGATCGATACCGAGGATCGGCTTGAGGGGATCGCGGCGTTCAACGAGAAGCGCAAACCGCGGTTCAAGGGGCGGTGAGCGGGGCCGCGAGATCAATGCGGAGCCGAGACGACCAGTGGGCGAACCGGTCGTGGGCGCCATGCCGCGACCTGTTGGTCCACCCGCCCGCGCTCGCCCACGGATAGCGCCGCCGCGGCTTGTTGCAGCGCTTTCTCGGCACTCGCTCGCACGGGATCATCGCCCACCTCCCGCATGACCGCGAGGCGCAGCCAGAAATAGGCGCGTTCGCGCGCGAGCACGCCGGTGCGCCCGAGCAATCGCGCGCCGAGCGTCTGAGCGGCGTGCGGCTCGCCCATCGTCGCGGCGGCGCGCAGCCAGGCAAGCGCGAATTTCGTATCGCGCGGCACGCCATTTCCGGTGAGCAGCGCATCACCGAGGTCGTTCATCGCCCGGGCATCGCCCATTTCCGCCGCGCGTCGGATCCAGATCATGCCGCGGGCCGGATCAGGCGCGGTTCCGATTCCGAGCTGATCCATCCGCCCGAGCCGATACGCGGCATCCGTTTGCCCCGCCTCCGCGGCCCGTCGATAGAGTCTCCGTGCCCGGACCTGATCACGCGGCACGCCGCGCCCGGTCTCGACCAGGCGCCCGAGCTCCCATGCGGCGCCTGGAATCGTGCGGGCCGCTTTCGCGAACCAATGAGCGGCCCGCTCGGGATCGGCGGTCACATCCGCCCCATGCAGCCGCGCCATCCCCAGGCCATAAAATGCCAGGGGCTCTTCGGCGCCCGCCGCCCGGTAGAGCAGGTCCAGGCCCGCTTGGCGGTGCCCGGGACCGGCGACGCCGTTGACGAGATCGATGCCGAGCCGCGCGGTGGCCGCCATGTCCCCCGCGGCGGCGCGGCGACGCAATGAAGGCAGCAACGTCCGCTCCGCCAGCAGGTGATTTCTCGGGCCGCAATAAACCGGCGGGTCGTACCAACGGAAGCCGAACGCTCCCGGATGCAGCCGCACGCAAACGAGAACCCCGGGCCAGACCATGGCGTTCAGCCGGTTGCCGACATCGACCAGTTGTGGGCGATGCCGGCCGCCCCAGGGGCCGATCCGCAAGAACCCGCCATTGTGCCTGCGTCCGTTCCATTGTTGCAACACCGGCACCGCGAATACGCGCGGCGCAGCGCGATCGGCGGCGATATTCGCAAGATCGAGCGCGCCGCCGGCAAGCAGCACCGCGATCGGCGCGGTCAGAAGCAGGGGAATGGCTCGCCGCATCCCGGGATCGAAGACGAGCATCCAGGCAAGAATCGCGATGCCTCCCAGCAAGCCAAGGCCGATAACAGGCAGTGGATTGACAAGATCCGGCGCGTTCGCGCTTGCGAGCCCAAGCGCACCTCCGGTGATCGCCAGGGCAATCCAGATAAGCGGAGGTGCTCCGGGAGCAAGCACCACTCGGATCAGCCTGTCGGGCCGAGTGATGGCCGCAAGCGCCACGGGCATCAGCAGGATATTCGCGGCCAACACCCAGGGAAGCGGTCGCGGCCAGATCGCGAGCCAGAGCCCCGCGACCAGCGCCAGCATGGTGAGACCGCGAACGAAATTCCGCGCTCGGCGAAACCTCACCCACCGCGCCTCGGGGGACGGCCCCAGCCGCGGGTCGGCAAGCAGCGTGGCCCGTGCGGCCGCCCAGATTTCGGCGCGACGCCGCTCCAGCGCCGCCTGCTGGTCGGGCAACGCGCCGATCCAGGTTTCGCGCAGCGCGGGTTGCGCGACCCGCAGCGGACACTTCAACAGGGGAGTCACCGGGTCCGAGCCGGTCAACACCAGGAGCGACTCCTGCTTCGGTCGATGAAGGATCAGTCGGCCGGCGATCGCCGCGCGCTCCACCACCCGCAACCCGAACGGTCCGACGAAGCGGACCGACCCGTCCGTCACGGTCAGCTTGGCCCGCAACGTCGCCACCGCTGTCCAGGTGAACAAAACCGCGCCTCCGCCAAACACCGCGATCACGATAGGAGCCATTACCAGCACCTGTGCAAAGTCGTGGTTCTGGGATGGCGGCCCGAATAGAAAGAGCGGAAGCAGCATACTCGCCAAGGCGTCGAATATTACAGCGATCACCAGCGCCAGACAGCGATACCATCCGGGAAAACGGTAACCTTGCATGACTTGTCCGGCGATTGAGGACCGAACGAATGCACTATTTCAACATCTCTTACAAAACCCTCGCGCCCCGGTGATGCGGCAGGGCCGACCTCACCCCCCCAGCGCCTGATCGAGATCCGCGATCAGATCCCCCGCCGTCTCGAGCCCGATCGACAGCCGGATCACTTCCGCCCCCGCCCCCGCCGCCTCCCGCTGCTCGTCCGACAACTGCCGATGCGTGGTGGAGGCCGGATGCAGAATCAGGCTGCGGGTATCGCCGATATTGGCGAGATGCGAGAACAACCGCACCCGCTCCACCAGCCGCACCCCGGCCTCGTACCCCCCCTTCACCCCGAAGGTGAACACCGCCCCGGCCCCGCGCGGCAGGTAGCGTTGCGCCAGCGCATGGAACGGGCTGTCCGGCAGGCCGGCATAGGACACCCAGGCCACCGCCGGATGCGCCGCCAGATGCCGCGCCACCGTCAGCGCGTTGGCGCAGTGGCGTTCCATCCGCACATGCAGCGTTTCGATCCCGGTCATGGTCAGGAACGCGTTCATCGGCGCCATGGTGGGGCCGAAATCGCGCAATCCCACCGCACGCGCCTTGGTGGTGAAGGCGAAATCCCCGAAATTCTCGTAGAAGCGCAGCCCGTGATAGGCAGGCTCCGGCTCGGTGAGCGAGGGGAACCGGCCGCCCTCCGCCCAGTCGAACCGTCCCGACTCGACGATGATCCCGCCCAGCGAATTGCCGTGCCCGTCGAGGAACTTGGTGGTCGAGTGGGTGACGATGTCGGCCCCATGCTCGATCGGGCGGCACAGATAGGGCGTGGCCAGCGTGTTATCGACGATCAGCGGAATGCCGGCGTCATGCGCGACGCGCGCGATCGCTTCCAGATCGACGATCACGCCGCCCGGGTTGGCGAGGCTTTCCACGAAGATCGCCTTGCAGCGCGGGGTGAGCGCGGCGCGGAAATTCTCCGGCTCGCGCGGATCGACGAAATGGCAGGTCCAGCCCAGCTTCTTGAACGACAGTCCGAACTGGGTGAGCGAGCCGCCGTAGAGGTTGCGGCTGGCCAGGAACTCGTCGCCCGGTTCCAGCAGGGTCTGGAACACCAGGAACTGCGCGGCGTGGCCCGAGGCCGCGGCCAGCGCGGCGCGTCCTCCCTCGAGGCTGGCGACGCGTTCCTCCAGCACCGCGACCGTTGGGTTGGTCAGCCGGTTGTATATGTAACCGAACGTGTGCAGGTTGAACAATGAGGCGGCGTGATCGGCGCTGTCGAACACATAGGCGGCGGTCTGGTAGATCGGCGTGATGCGGGCGCCGGTGGTGGGGTCGGGCGCGGCGCCGGCATGGACGGCGCGGGTCTCGAATCCGTAGCTGAGATTGGCTGCCGGCGGCGCCTCCGCCCGTCGGCGCCGGGCGGTGGGCGGTTCGGCCGGCTGGTTGCGGATGATGCCGGAGTTCACCCCGGACCATGAGAGCTCACCGCCGAGCCGCCCGAACTCGATCTTCGGGCAGCGGTTCATCACCACCTCGAGCCCGGCCGCCTCGGCCCGCGCCGCGGCGGCATCGTTGCGCACACCAAGCTGCATCCACACCACCCGCGCGCCCACTGCGATCGCGTCCTCCACGATCGGTGCCACCTGGTCGGAGGCGCGAAAGATATCGACCATGTCGATCCGCTCCGAGATCTCGCGGAGGGAGGCATAGACGCGCTCGCCCAGCAGCTCCTGGCCGGCGAGCCCCGGGTTGACCGGGATCACCCGGTAGCCTTTGCCCTGGAGGTATTTCATCACGAAATAACTCGGCCGGTTCCAGTTCGACGATGCCCCCACCAGCGCGATCACCCGCGTGGTGGACAGGATGCGGCGGAGCGTGGCGTCGGGGTACGGGATGGTCTCGGGCGCGGGCATGGCGGTCCTCTTGGAGCCTCGGGCGGGGCGGGCCTAGCATAAGCGGCGCAACGGGGAACGTCACATGAGCAGCACCCAATCCCACTACCTGGAAGTCCGCCGCGCCTGGCTCGCGCGCCGGGTGGAGCCGATCATCGAGCCCGGCCTGCCGATCGTCGATCCGCATCACCATCTGTGGGATCGCGGCGGCTGGCGCTATCTGCACGATGACTTGCTGGCCGACATCAACGCCGGGCACAACATCACCCATACCGTCTTCGTGCAGGCGCGCGCGTTCCACCGGGCCGACGGGCCGGAGGAGCTGCGCCCGGTGGGCGAGACCGAGTTCGTCAACGGCGTCGCCGCGATGACCGCGTCAGGCCTCTATGGCCCGTCGCGGATGTGCGCGGGCATCGTCGGACATGCCAATCTGGGGCTGGGGGCGCGGGTGGAGGCGGTGCTGACGGCGCATCTGGCCGCCGGCGGTGGGCGATTCCGCGGCATCCGCCACATCACCGCTTGGGATTCCGACCCGGTCATGCTGAACCCGGGCAACCCGGCGCCGGCCGAGCTGATGAACACCGCGGCGTTCCGCGAGGGCTTCGCGCGGCTGGCGGCGATGGGGCTGAGCTACGATGCGTGGCTGTATCACCCGCAGATCCCGGAACTCACCGCGCTGGCGCGCGCCTTCCCGGCGGCGCGGATGGTGCTGGACCACGTCGGCGGGCCGCTGGGCATCGGCCGGTTCGCCGGCAAGGGGGCGGAGGTGTTTCCGGCCTGGCGGGCATCGATGGCGGAACTGGCCACCTGCCCCAACGTACATGTGAAGCTGGGCGGGCTCGGGATGCGCATCAACGGCTACGGTTTCGAGAACGGCGCCGAACCCCCGTCCTCGGAAGCCCTGGCCGCGGCCTGGAAGCCGTATATCGAGACCACCATCGAGCTGTTCGGCGCCGATCGCTGCATGTTCGAGAGCAATTTCCCGGTGGACAAGGGGTCGTACGGCTACGCGGTGTGCTGGAACAGCTTCAAGCGCCTGGCCGCCGGCGCCTCGGAGGCGGAGAAGGCGGCGCTGTTCTCCGGCACCGCGACCCGGTTCTACCGGCTGGGGGCCTGAGGCGATGGCGCATCCGTTCGACCTTGCGGGCAAGGTGGCGCTGGTCACCGGGGGCAACTCCGGGATCGGGCTGGGCATGGCGCTGGTGCTGGCCGAGGCCGGCGCCGATGTGGCGATCTGGGGCACCAACCCGGCCAAGAACGAGGCGGCGCGGGCGATGCTGGCGGCCACCGGCCGGCGGGTGCTGGCGCTGACCTGCGACGTGGGCGAGGAGGCGGCGGTGGAGACGGCCTTCGCGCGCACGGTGGCGGTGCTGGGCCGGGTGGACGGGTGCTTCGCCAATGCCGGGGTCAGCGGGCGCGGCCAGCGATCCTTCCTCGACATGAGCACCGAGGAATGGAACCGCGTGCTGCGGGTCAATCTCCACGGCGCGTTCTACACCTTCCGCGCCGCGGCCCGGCACATGGTGGAGCGCGGCGGCGGCGGGGTGCTGGTGGGCACCGCCTCGTTGGCGGCGGTGGAGGGCTCGCCGCGATCGGAACATTACGCCGCGACCAAGGGCGGCATGATCTCGATGCTCCGCGCAATGGCGGTGGAGTTCGCCCGCCATCGCATCCGCGCCCACGCCATCCTGCCCGGATGGATCGAGACCGACATGACCGCGAACGCCGTCGGCAACCCGAAATTCGCCGGCAACGTGATGCCGCGCATCCCGATGCGGCGCTGGGGCACCGGGGCGGATTTCGGCGGTATCGCGGTGTATCTGATGAGCGAGGCATCGGCCTATCACACCGGCGACAGTTTCGTGATCGACGGTGGCTATTCGCTGTTCTGAGCCAGCGCCCGGGCTTGCCTGCTGTCAATCTCAGCGGCGAATCCGGATCGATATGCGCGCAAGACATGGCCGCGTCCGGGTTTTGGCGGTGCACAACGCGCCGAGGGGCACCTACCTTGCGTTCACTGGATACGGCGGGTTCGCCCGTCAGTGTTCCGGTCCTTCGGGGCCGGAAAGGGGCCTTTGGTCCCTGCGTCTCCCAGACGTGAAGCCTCCCTGTTTACTTGACCCCCGGTCGCAAGCCCGGGGGTTTTTCTTTGCACAGAGTCACGAATACTTGAGCGCGGCCGTCTCCGCCATCACCTCATCGAGCCGCCGCCCCGCACGATAGGCCGCCATCCCGCCCCCCGCCGCGGTCACGCCGGGCAGCTGGCGCGGGCATTCCTCGGGCGCGCCGAGCACCGTAGTCAGCGGGATCAGCGCCGCCCAGACCGGATGGGCATAGTCCGCCTCCTCGTCATGCACGCCGACGTCGCGGATCTTGGCCGAGGCATCCTCGATCCGCATCCCCAGGATGGTGGTCGCCTTCACCTCCTGCGCGGTGGGGGCGCGCAGCGCGGCGGCGCGACCAGGGAAGAACCGGTCGATGAAGGCATCCATCGCCCGTCGCTTCGCCGCATCGCCGGTCACCGGCGCGGCGCGGCCGAACGCCATCACCGCCCGGTAGTTGATGGAATGGTTGAACCCGCAACGAGCCAGCACGATCGCATCCATATGCGCAACCGTCAGGCAGACCGGAATCCCCTTCGCCTCGGCGCGGATCATCCGGCTGGCCGAGGAGCCGTGCCAGTAGAGATGCTCGCCCTCGCGCCAGAACGCGGTCGGGGTGCAATAGGGCTGGCCGTCGATCACATAGGCGATGTGGCACAGCATGGCCGCGTCCAGGACCCGGCACACCGTCTCGTGGTCGTAATGGCCGCGCTGCGGGCGGCGGCGGACCAGGTTGCGCGGGGTGACGGGAAAGCTGGGCGGGGTCGGGTCCATCCTGGCTGCTCCGGTGGGTTGCGGACAGGGCAGGGATGGCGCGAAACTGGTCCGGCAGGAATGACCAGTTTCGGGGTGAATGGATGAGCCAGTTGTCGCCCGCCCCCGGCCAGGCGCAGGCGATCGCCGCCGGTCTGCGCGCGCAGATTCTGGCCGGGACGCTGCCGCCCGGCGCGCGCCTGCCGTCCACCCGCGGGCTGGCGGCCGAGCGCGGGGTCTCCCGCGGCACCGTCACCGCCGCCTACGAGCAGCTGTTGGCCGAGGGATATCTGCGCTCCCGCCCCGGCGCGCGGGCGGTGGTGGCGCCGGGGCTGCGCGCCGCCGCCCCGCC
>JAKAZN010000048.1 GCA_021815835.1 Pseudomonadota bacterium | reverse complement strand
GGGCCGTGGCGCCGGTCGCGAAGGCACTTGTGTCAGCATCAACCGGTGCTATATTTCGTGCCTGAAGCTGGATGCCCCCGATGCGCACCACCCTTGCCCTCGACGACACGCTGATCGCCAAGGCGCGCGCCTTCACCGGTCTCACGGAGAAATCCGCCCTGGTGCGGGAGGCGCTGAAGGCATTGATCGAGCGCGAAAGCGCGCGCCGCCTGGCGCGCCTCGGCGGCACCGAGGCCGACCTCGCGGCCCCGCCCCGCCGCCGGGCACCGGCCGCCTGACGCGCCCGGCGTGATCCTGGTCGATACCTCAGTCTGGGTCGATCACCTGCGCACCGGCAGCCCGGAGCTGACCCGGCTGCTCGATGCCGGCCAGGTGCTGGGCCATCCCTTCGTGACCGGCGAGCTCGCGCTCGGCCACCTCCGTCAGCGGGCGGCGATCCTGACCGCACTGGCCGATCTGCCGCAGGCCGTCGCGGCCACCGACGCCGAGGTGCTGGGCTTCATCGATCGCCACGCGCTCGCCGGCCAGGGGATCGGCTATGTCGATGCCCATCTGCTCGCCGCGACCCGGCTCACGCCGGAGGCCGGGTTCTGGACCGCCGATCGCCGCCTGCGCGACGCCGCCGCGCGGCTCGGCCTCGCCGCGGCGGGATAGACCGGGCGGGGCTGGATCGGCGCCGCCGGCCCCCCTACCCTGCCCCGTCCGAACCCGACCCTGGAGCACGCATGAAGCTTCCGCATCACGGGCGCTATCCATACAGCCCGATCCACAAGCGTCCGGTCTATGACTGGCCGAATGGCGGCCGCATCGCATTCACCCTCTATAACAACATCGAGCAGTTCGCGTTCCGGGCCGGCCTCGGCGGCGACAGCGCGACCGTCAACGCACCGCAGACCCAGCGCAACTACGCCTGGCGCGACTACGGCAACCGGGTCGGCATCTGGGCCTATTTCGACCTGCTGGACGAATACGCCCTGCCCGCCTCCCACAACGTCAACGCCGCGGTGCTGGAGGCCTGCCCGGATCTGGTCGAGCGGCTCAACCGGCGGGGCGACGAATACGTGGCGCATGGGCGCAGCAACGCCGAGCGCCAGGACGTGCTGTGGGAGGAAGACGAAGCCCGGCTGATCGCCGAGACCACCGCGACCATCACCCGCTTGTCCGGCAAGCGTCCCACCGGCTGGATGGGCCCCTATTTCGCGCAAAGCGCGGTGACGCTCGATCTGCTGGCGGAGGCCGGCTACGACTACGTGCTCGATTGGCCGGCGGACGATCAGCCATTCTGGATGAAGACCCGCGCGGGGCGCAGCGTGTCGGTGCCCTATCCGCTGGAGGTGAACGATATTCCGGCGATGATCTCGCGCCAGGAGCCGGCCCGGGATTTCGAATACCTGATCCGCGACCAGTTCGACGAGATGCTGCGACGGGCCGAGAAATATCCGCTGGTTTTCGCGATCTCGCTGCATCCTTTCGTGATCGGCCAGCCGTTCCGGATGGCGGGGCTGCGCCGCGCGCTCGATCACGTGCTGGCGCGGCGGGACGGGTTATGGCTCGCGCGCCCGGGCGAGATCGCGCGCTATTGCGCCACCCTGCCGGCGGGGGTGGTGCCGGATTGCTGACGGCCCCGCGCAGCCCCGCTACACCGGCAGCCGGATCCGTGCCCGCAGGCCGCCGAGCGGGCTTTCCTCCAAGGTGATGTCGCCGCCATGGGCGCGGACGATGTCGCGCGCGATCGTGAGGCCAAGGCCGGTGCCGCCGGCGCTGTCGCTCTCGAACGGCCGGAACACGCCTTCCCGCCGGTCGGGCGGGATTCCCGGCCCGTCGTCATCGACCGTCACCAGCACCCCGCGCGCCCCGGTCGGATGCGCGGCCAGTTTCACATGCCGCGCGTGCCGGCCGGCGTTATCGACCAGGTTGGTGATCGCCCGGCGCAACGCATCGACCCGGAACCGCAACGGCAGCACCGCCGGCACATCGACCTCCACCGCCGTCCCGCCGCGGCGCGCGTCGGCGGCGATCTCGCGCAGCATGGCGGCGAGATCGCCCGCCGCCGCCTGTTCCATCCCCTCCCCGCGCGCGAAGGCCAGATAGGCTTCGATCATGCGCTCCATCTCGGCGATATCGGTGCCGAGCTCGGCGAGGTCCTCCGATTGCCCGGGATGGACCGGCAGCATTTCCAGCGCGAGCTTCATCCGCGTGAGCGGCGTGCGCAGATCATGCGACACGCCGGCCAGCATCTCGGTTCGCTGCGTGAGGAATCGCAGGATACGCTCCTGCATCCGGTTGAAGGCGGTCGCGGCGCGGCGGACTTCCACCGCGCCCTCGGGGTGGATCGGCCCGCGGTCGCGGCCCAGGCCGAAGGCTTCCACCGCGTCGGCCAGCCGGCGGATGCCGCGCACCTGGTTGCGCATGAACATCGCCGCGACAGCGAACAGCAAGGCCGAGGTGCCGACCAGCCACAGGACGAACAACCAGATGGTGCCGAGATCGACCCGCTTGCGCGGCGCCAGGATGTCCAGCACCCCGTCCGCGAGCTGAACACGGATGCGAACCGCGCCGCGCTCGTAGGTCCAGTCCATGTCGAAGCGCCGGTGCAAACTGTCGCGCAGCGCCGCTTCCAACAGATCGTCCATCGGCCCGATCACGTTCACCCGCAACCCGGTGTGGCGCAGCGCGGCCCCAGGTTCCAGCCGCATCGCGAAGCCGAAATCATGTTCCGCCAGGGGCAGGATCCAGGCGCGGTTCGCCGCGCCCGGATAGCGGTGCATGAGTGCCAGGGAAAAATCGATCTCGCCCACCAGGCTGTCGGACAGGCGCCGATAGACCAGGTTCAGATGGCTGCCGTAATAGACCTGCAGCGCGACCGCCTGCAGCAGCACCAGCGGCACCAGGATCATCAACAGGCTGCGCCCGAGCAGCGAGCGCGGCAGCACCCGCTTGACCACGCGGTGGAACGGGAACGGGACGCCCATTCAGGCGCCCGGTTTCAGCATGTAGCCGCGGCCGCGCACGGTATGGAGGAAGCGCGGTTCGCGCTGGTCGGGCTCGATCTTGCGCCGCAGCCGCGTCACCTGCACGTCGATCGCGCGTTCCCCCGAATCGTCCATGCCGAGCGCCGCGGCGATCGCCTCGCGCGACAGCACCTCGTTCGGCAGGCGGGCCAGGGCGGCGAGCAGCGCGGCCTCGCCCCCGGTCAGCCGCACCATCCCGCCCGGTCCGCGCAGCTCGATCCGGGCGGGATCGAAGATCAGCGGGCCGAGCCGGATCGGCGTCGCGGCCGGATCGGGCGGCGCGGGTGGCGCGGCGCGGCGCAGCATGGCGCGGATGCGCAGCACGAGTTCCAGCGGCTCGAACGGCTTGCCGAGATAATCGTCCGCGCCCGCCTCGAACCCGGCGATCCGATCCTCCGGCGCGCCGCGCGCGGTCAGCAGCAGCACCGGCAGGTCGGCATGCCGCTCGGCACGCAACGCGGCGGTGAGATCGAGGCCGTTCTCGCCCGGCATCATCACGTCGAGCACCATCAGATCGGGACTGACCGAGCGCAACTGGGCGCGCGCCTCGGCGGCATTGCCCGCGGTGGTGACGCGAAAGCCGCGTTCGCCGAGATAGCGCGAGAGCAGCGCGCGCAGCCGTGCGTCGTCATCGACGACCAGGATGTGCGGCTCCTCGTTCACGGCGGCGGGACGGTCCGGGGTTTGCTGCGGTCGAGATAGGCGCGCGCGGTTTCGTCCATGATCTCGCGCATCACGCGGCGGAAGCCATCGACCGCCGGCCCGCCGGCCTGGCGATAGGCCGCGGCCAGCCGGTCGCGCTGACGCTCGAACAGGCGGCGTTCCAGCGCGCCGCCGGACTCGGTGAGCGAGAGCAGGCGCTGGCGCCGGTCGGCGCTGCCGGGGCATTGCGCCACCAGGCCGCGGGCGACCAGCTCGCTCAGCACGCGCGCGAGGCTTTGTTTCGTGATGCGCAGGATCGCCAGCAGGTCGGAGACGGTGATGGCGGGATTGCGGCCGATATAATGCAGCGCGCGGTGATGCGCGCGGCCGAGCCCGAGCTCGGTCAGGATCTGGTCCGCGGCGTTGGTGAAATCGCGATAGGCGAAGAACATCAGATCCTGGGCGAGGCGGATTTCCTCTTCCCGCAGGAACAACAGGCCGGCACCGGCGGCGGGAAGGGGATTGCCGTCCGCCGGCGGGGGGGGGCGCTGGGCCGCGCTCATGGCCGGGACCCGCTGGCGGATCGGGCGGCGGCGCCCTTCGGACGGGGCATGGCAGGCATTCCTTCGTTTTCCGTCAGTCTTATTGACGTATATGACCGGGTATTATACCTAAGGGCCGTCCAGAGCAACAATATTGCGGAGGGTAGGTCCCATGGCGCTGGTTCCGTTCGACGATCGTGACGGCTTCATCTGGTGGGATGGCGCCCTCGTTCCCTGGCGGGAGGCGAAGATGCACGTCCTGTCGCATGGGCTGCATTATGCCTCGGCCGTGTTCGAAGGCGAACGGGCCTATGCGGGGCATATCTTCCGCCTGCGCGCGCATACCGACCGGCTGATCAATTCGGGGCGCATCCTGGGCTTCGAGATCCCCTACACGGCCGAGCAGATCGACGCCGCCTGCGTCGAGACCCTGCGCGCCAACAACCTGACCGAGGCCTATGTGCGCCCGATCGCCTGGCGCGGCACGGAGATGCTGGCGGTCTCGGCGCAACACACGAAGATCCATCTGGCGATCGCCACCTGGGAATGGCCGAGCTATTTCGGCGCCGACCGGATGTCGGGCATCCGCCTCGGCATGGCCGAATGGAAGCGCCCGTCGCCGGAAACCGCGCCGACCGCGGCGAAGGCCACCGGCCTCTACATGATCGGCACCCTCTCGAAGCACAAGGCCGAGGCCGAGGGCAATGCCGACGCGCTGATGCTCGACTGGCGCGGCCTGGTGGCGGAATCGACCGGGGCCAACATCTTCTTCGTCTTCGACGGCGAGGTGCACACGCCGACGCCCGATTGCTTCCTGGACGGGATCACGCGGCGCTCGGTGATGGCGCTGGCGCGGCACCGGCAGATGAAGGTGGTGGAGCGCGCGATCCGTCCCGAGGAGCTCGCCCACGCGACCGAGGCGTTCCTGGTCGGCACGGCGGCGGAAGTCACGCCGGTCCGCGCGATCGACAAGCTCAGCTTCACGCCGGGGCGGATCAGCGAGACCCTGATGAAGGATTACGAGGCGCTGGTGCGGAAGGATCCGGCCGAGGTCGCCCGCGTGATCGGCTGAACCGCGACCGCGCCGGAGGCGCGCATGGACGAGCTTCCCTCCCCGATCGGCCGGGCGCTCCCCCGACGGGAGGACCCGCGTCTGCTGCGCGGCCTCGGGCGCTTCCACGACGACATCGCCGTGTCCGGCGCGCTGCACGCGGCCTTCGCGCGCAGCCCGCACGGGGCGGCGCGGATCGCGGGGATCGATACGGCGGCGGCGCGCGCCGCGCCGGGGGTCGTTGCGGTGCTGACCGGCGCCGATCTCGCCCGGCTGGCCACGCCACTGCGCCTCGCCCCGCCCACCGAGGGGCTGCATCCGGTCGAGATGCCGCCGATGCCGACCGATGCCGTGCGGATGGTGGGCGATCCGGTGGCGATCGTGATCGCGGAAACCCGCGTCGCGGCCGAGGAGGCGGCCGAGCTGGTCGCGGTCGCCTGGGAGGCCACCGAGGCGGTCGCGTCCATCGAAGCGGCCGCCCGTCCGGGCGCGCCGTTGGTCGATCCGAGCTTGCCGTCCAACCTCGTCTCCCACCAGCATCACGCGACGCCCGGCCTGGCCGCCGCCTTCGCCGCCGCCTCGCGCATCGTCACCGCGCGGTTCTCCCAGCACCGGCAGACGCATGTGCCGATGGAGCCGCGCGGCTGCATCGCGCTCTGGGATGCGGGGCAGGAGCATCTGACGATGCTGGTCGGCACCCAGGCGCCGCATCCGTATCGCACCGCGCTCGCCGCGCGGCTTGGCCTCGCCGAATGGCAGGTGACGATCCGCGCGCCCGACATGGGTGGCGGGTTCGGCCAGAAGATCGTGCTGATGCGGGAAGAACTGGCCTGCGCGGCGGCGGCGCGGCTGCTCGCCCGGCCGGTGCGCTGGCGCGAGAGCCGGGCGGAAAACCTGGCCGCCAGCCTGCATGCGCGCGAGGACCAGGTGGTCGTGCGTGCCGCGGTGACGGCGGAGGGCACCGTCCTTGGCCTCGATGTCGTGCTGGATCAGGATTTCGGCGCCTGGTGCTTCTTTCCCGCCAATTACATGGCGCGGATGATCACGCTGAACCTGCCGGGGCCGTATCGGATCGCCGAGCTCGGCACCGAAGTGCGGGTCTGGCTCACGCATAAATGTCCCTCGGGGCCGATGCGCGCGCCGATGGCGATCGTCTCCTGGGTGACCGAGGGGACGATCGACGCCATCGCGCGCGAACTCGGCCTCGATCCGCTGGCGTTGCGGCGGCGCAACATGCTGACCGCCGCGCAGCTTCCCTATGTCAGTGCCGCGGGCCAGACGCTCGATGCGATCACCCCGCGCGAGACCCTGGAGGCGGCGGTCGCGGCGCTGGACTACGAGGCCGCGCGCGCCGCCCAGCGCGCCGCCCTGGCGGAGGGGCGGCTGATCGGGATCGGCCTCTGCGCGGTGCTGGAAAGCACCACCTATGGGTCCGCGTTCTTCCGCGCCGCCGGGGTGCCGGGATCGGGGCACGAGGCGGCGAGCGTGCGGATCGAACCCTCGGGCGCGGTGCTGGCAAGCTGCGGGCTGATGGGGTCCGGCCAGGGGTACGAAACCTCGCTCGCGCAGACCGTCGCCGCCGGGCTGGGCGCCGCGGTGGACGATGTGCGGATGCAGCTCGGCGATTCCGACGTGGCCCCCTACGGGATGGGCAGCCGCGGGGCGCGCGGCGGCACGGCGGGGGGCAGCGCGCTCTATTTGGCCGGGCAGCGGCTGCGCGCCAAGGTGCTGCTGATCGCGGCCGACATGCTGGGGCTGAACAGCGCCGAGGGCATTACCTTGCACGACGGCGCGGTGCTGCGCGCCGGCGCCGCGGGCTGGGAGCCGACCGGCCTCCGCCTGCCCGAGATCGCCCGGCGCGCCCATCTCGACCCGCTGCGCCTGCCGGCGGGGATGGAACCGGGCCTGCACGCGATCGCCGCCTGGGACCCGCCGCCGATCACCTTCAGCAATTCGGCCCATGTCTGCCTGGTGGAGCTCGACCGCGAAACCGGGGAGGTCCGCATCCTGCGCTACCTCGCCGCCGAGGATGCCGGGCGGGTCATCAACCCGATCGTGGTCGCGGGACAGACCGAGGGGGCGATCGCGCTCGGGCTTTCCGGCGTGCTGATGGAGCGCGCTTCCTATGGCGCCGACGGACAGTTCGTGAGCGGCAGCTTCATGGATTACGCGCTGATCCGGGCGTCCGACATGCCGGAGATCGCGCTGATCCACATGAACACGCCGTCGCCGCATACGCTTGCCGGGATCAAGGGGATGGCCGAGGGCGGCGTGCTGGGCGCGGTGGGGGCGGTGATGAACGCGGTGAACGACGCGCTGGGACAGATCGGGGGCCGCATCGCCGACCAGCCCGTCACGGCGGAGCGGGTCTGGGCGGCGTTGCGGGGCTGAACGGTTATTTTGCGGCCGGGGCGGCCGGGGCGGCGGGCGTGGCGGCGGGGAGCGCCTTCGGGAAGGTCTGCACCTTCACGCCCGCGCGGGCCTGGGCGATCGCCTTCTCCACCGCCGCGCGCAGCACCTTCTGGCGCAGTTTCGGGGCGGCTTCGGCGAAGGTCGGCGGCGGTGCCTGGCGGCGGGCCAGCACCTGGATCACATGCCAACCGAACTGCGTGTGCACCGGGGTCTTGGTGTAGGTCCCGGGCTTCAGCGCGAAGGCCGCATCGGCGAAGGCCGGCACCATGTCGGTCTTCTTGAAGAAGCCGAGATCGCCGCCATCCGCGGCACCCGGGTCCTTGCTGTATTTCTTTGCCAGCGCGGCGAAATCGCCGCCCTTGTTCAGCTCGGCGATGATCTTCTCCGCCTGCTCCTTGGTGGGCACCAGGATGTGGCGGGCATGGACCTCCTCCGCCCCCGGCTTGCCGGCGATGGTCTTGTCGTACAGGGCATGAATCGCCGCCTCGGTGATCTGCGGCTTCACCTCCTTCGACAGCAGCGCGTTCTCCAGCACCTGGTCGGTGGCGAGCGCGATCTGCGCCTTCACCGCCTTGGTATCCTGCAATTTCTGCCGCCGCGCGGCGAGCACCAGGGCGCGCGCGTCGATCATGCGGGTCAGCAGCATCGGATAGAGCGTCGCCGGCGGCAGCGCCTGCAGATTGGGCGGCAGGCGCGCGGCCTCGGCTTGCACGTCGCTGAGGCGGATGGGCTTGCCATCGACGGTCGCGGCCACGGGATCGGCGGCCTGGGCCGGCGTCGCGGCCCGGGAAGCGAGCGGCCAACAGAGGATGCACGCGAGACCGGCGGCGGACAGGCGGGGCAGAACCCCGGATCGAACAGGCATCGTCGCTCCTGACTGGAAAAGGCGGCGGACTATGCCGAAGGCCCGGCGGAGCGGCAAGATCGTGGGGAAGGGGGGTCTTTTCGGTGCGATATCGGAATTATATGGGCGTGCC